>NZ_CFHRBF010000024.1:0-90839 GCF_984380535.1 Thalassoroseus sp. | reverse complement strand
GATTGGTCTAAGTCTGGTACGGCTTGCACAGTGAAGCCAACGAGTTCGGGGACAATATTCAATGTCGGCCCTGGATCCATCGCCCCGCCAGGCATTCCAATACCGGGCCCGCCATCACTCATCATCCCGCCCATACCATGTCGCCCACCGAGCATTTGGTTTCCCTTGCGGCCCAGATCGAAGTAAATGACGATCTGTTCGATGTCTCGCAACGGCAATCCAATGCCCTGAGCAATCCGAGAATTCTCAAGAATCTTGACAATGGGAGCGAGACTGGGGCGGCTCATCAGCCGTGCCGGTCGGATGCCGAAAGTGGCAACCGTGTTCGCTGGACGAAGATCCATGCTGAATGGTCGCGGGGCGGCTTCCGGATCGATCTTTCCGGCGGGACGTGGTTGGTTGTCCTCCCCGCCGAAAGTGGATTCCACGCGTCCCGCAGAACGGGTCTGTTGCGTTGCGTCTTCACCGGAATCCGTCTGTGCCTGAAGTGCGTCGGAAGGTCGCATCCCGACCGCCAACACTCCCAACATCAGCACACCCAGTGTCAATCCCCAGCGAAGTCGCCTGGGTACGTTCTTTTCGAAACCGTCGCCGTTGCGTAGCATGTCGACTCTCCTCATTAAAGCATTTCGAGTGGGAAGAAACGCCCGCACGGGCCAACGCGTCCGCTGAACCGACCGAGCCAAAGCCATCTGCGTGAGCACTTTTAGATATGGCTGCGGACCGCCGACTTGATCAGCCGCATGAGCGTCCGCGGCCAATTCTTGATCCATCCGCAGCCGAGCCGCTAACCAGTGAACCAGCGGATGATAGAAATGCACCGTCCGCATACATTCGGCGAAGAACGTGGTCAGCCAATCACGCCGACGAATGTGGCTCAACTCATGAGCCAATACCGCGTCTCGCTCGACCGTAGACCACTCACGCCATGTCGCGGGAAGCAAAATCATTGGTCGTCGCCAACCGGTAGTGGCGGCCGATGTCAATCGATGGGATTCAATGATTCGAATCGATTGCGCACGCTTGGAACCAACGTGGCCAACGACAAACCGATCGATATCGGTTTCTTCCACAATCGGACCACGACACTCCCAACGCAATAGAACCCAGGCGGTCACCAAGCGGATCAAGCCGAAGCTGACGCCAATGAGATAGCCATAGACCAGATAAACCTGCCAGTTCCAAGTCGGCTTCGCTGTCTCCTCCACCACTTGCGGTGTTGGCTCTCTGAGTGCTTCGACAAACCCATCCCAAGCGGCAAGCCACACCGGATCGGTTTCTAAAGGGGCGAGTTCGACGTTTTGCGGACTCGAAGCAGGGACGCTCACGGGGACATCGGCATTGGAACTCGTCGTCGCAATTTCAAATCCCCCTGCGGACGGAGCTTCCACCTGCGTCGATTGGAACATTGTTTGCCAACTCGGCGCGGGCAGGGGAGCCAACACCGTGACCAACCCAACTGCAAACAAACCCAAACACGCGACTTCCGCTCGCAACGATGGCCCCCGTTTGCGGAAGAACACGCACAACGCAAGCGCCGCCGTCGAAACAAGCGTCACCTGAAAAACACACCACAGCCCGGCGGAAACGCTCATTGTTCACTCTCCCGCAAGATGTCTTCAAGGATTTGTCGTTCGCGAGCTGAGAGTTTTTGCTCGTCGACAAGTTGCTTCAGTAGCAACTCGCGGGACCCGCGAAAGACACGATCGAGCAAATCGCCGAGCAAACTACCGGACACGTCTTCAAACGATCGTCGCGAGCGATAGCAATACGGTCGCTCGGATTTGGTTTGGTCGAGAAAGTTCTTCTCCACCAAGATACGGACCAGCGTCGCGACAGTCGTGTAAGCCAGATCGCGTTGGGACTCCGCCAGTCGATCTCGCACTTCGGCGATCGTCAGTTCGACGTCCGGTTCCGGGTGGTCCCAGAAAACCTGCATGATCTCGAGTTCTCGATCCGTCAACTCCTTGGCACGTGGCCGAGCCATCGCTTGCCCTCCAGTTTTGGTTTTTTAGATTTGGTTTCATAGTAATCGCAAAACCCAGGACGTCAACAAGATTCTCAGAAAATCTTTTGACAGAGTGTCAAGCGTCAGACAGAATGCTCGCGGGTCATTCGAAAATTGGGCATTTCGACACCCCGACAAATCACAAGCTGTCGCTCGCAGACTTCGAACCCATAACGCTCGAAAAACGGACGAGCGGTGATGCTGGCTTCGACGGTCAATCGAGACAACGAAAGTCGAGTTGCTTCGTGGAGAAGTGCCGTGATCAAACGGCGGCCGACGCCACACCCCTGATGGTCTGCGGACACATAGAAGCGATCGATGTGCCCATTCGATTCCAACTCGCCAAACCCGACGAGCACTTCATCCTGTTCGGCCACGACGACGAAACGCCCCTCGAAACGGGCGGCCCAAGCATCTTCGTCGATCTCATCGGACGCCCAAGCCACGATTTGCTCGGGGTTATAGTCGCGACAATTCACTCGTTGAATCGTATCGCGGAAGAGTGTCAGCAACCGTGGGGCATCGTCCGGGCGATACGCTCTCAGATTCAACTCTGGCATGTCAAGACTCACCAGCCACGAGAAGAGGTATCACCACTGACCACTACGGGACAACAAAATCGGTGCTTCGCCGGTCCCCTCCACAATCCACTGAAAACCCTTGCTCTCTTGAACAAATGGGGCAAGAAGTTCGGTCGTATGCGACCACTCATCCTGATCGAGACAACACCGAAACTCCATGTCGGCAACCCGAACAACGTACTGGTTGTGCTTAGAAGACCAGAAGGTCAGTCGACACCCATTTATGGACTCTACGAACGGAAGCCGATGAATTTCGACACACTCTTCGGTGTCATCAATGAGTGATTGAATCGCGTCTAGAACCTGTTGAACTTCCGAGCCCGTAAAGTGGCTGAGCCGCAATATCGGGCAATCCGCCGATCCTTCTTCCAGGAACTCAAGCTGCATGTGCTACACAATCTCAGCGAGAATTAGAACAGTTCGGAAATCGGTTGACCGCCTTCTTCGATGATCGGAATTGGCCGACCTTGAGGGTTGATCCAATGGTTGTTGAGATCGATGTCGAGATGTTGAAAGACCGTCGCAGCGAGGTCTTGCGGGCGGACGACTCGTGATTGAATCGCCCCGCCTTGTCGATCGGTGCTGCCGATGGCTTGCCCGTGATTCAATCCACCACCGGCGGCCAACATCGACATCACCGGCGTCCAGTGATCACGTCCGGCTTCGTTGTTGATTCGTGGCGAACGACCAAACTCACCCATCATCAATACGAGCGTTTCATCCAGCAAACCCCGCTCTTCCAAGTCGGTGACCAACCCGTACATGGCCCGGTCAACTCTCGGCAACAACGGTTTCAGTCCCTTTTCGATGCCACCCCAGCGAACGTTGTCGCCGTGATGATCGAAGTATCCCCAGGCACCACTGACCAGCACGAAAGACACGCCATTCTCAACCAATCGTCGAGCCAGCAGAGCCTTTTGACCGACGCTCGTGCGACCGTAACGGTCTTTCAGGGAATCGGATTCCTTATCGAGACTAAACGCCTCTTGCACTTTGCCGGACAGAACCATATCGACAGCTTGTTGCGTGTAACGGTCGCTCTGAGCAAGCGTATTGCTTTGGTCCAAATCCTTTTGCAGTCGATCGAATTGCCGTCGTAGACTTGATCGATCCTGCAAACGGTCGACGGATACCCCCTGAGGCATGGCAAACTTGCCGGCTAACTCCAAGCCCTTCACGGGTTCGAAGTCGGAGCCCATCATGCCAGCCCCGTAGACGTCAGCCGCCCAACTTTCCGCCAGACCGACAAACGCGGGCAGGTTCGGGTTATTCGAACCGCGGAATTTGGCTGCAATCGCCCCCATCGAAGGATAGCCGGCTCCGTCTTTTCCGTCATTTGTGCGACGAGCTAGCGGGTTGCCGGCCTGCATGGTGATCGGCGTGTGATTGCTGGCAGTCGTATCGACCGAGCGGATCACCGACAAACGATCGGCAATCGAAGCCTGCAATGGCATGTGCTCCGAAAATCTAACGCCAGGAATTTTCGTTTCGATGTCGCCGAACGGACTGCGAATCTCGACGGGAGCTTCCGGTTTTGGGTCCCACATGTCGATTTGACTCGGACCGCCCGAAAGCCAAAAAAGAATCACGGATTTCTTCGCCGGTCCCGTTGGGCTGGCGGCCGCTTGACGCAAGACGCTCGGCAGAGAAAGCCCGGCGACACCAGCCAAACCGGTTTGCAGGAACCAACGACGCGAGCCACCCACACGGATCAAGTCACGGGCAGCGGGTGCGAACGGAGAACGAGCAACTCCTTGGGCGTGAGTCGCAGCGTGAGACGGGTGAGTCATATTTCCGCACTCTCAATCGGGGAGGGTTGACCATGGCGAGGAGCGCAAACGCTTAGCTTCACTAACAGTTTAACAAATAAACATTCGTTGTCACGTCCGATTGTCGTGGATTTGGAACCAAGTCGCCAACTTGTGTTCCGTAGAACCTAAGTATCGCCGCGAAGTCGTTGCGTCAGTTTCGCGATGACGGCCGCACATTCCTTCCGTGCCTCCGCCAACCCGCTTGGCGTGACATTTCCCGCCTTGCAGTAGTTCAGCACGATATCTTCCGCCGCCATCAACTCGCGACAGGCATCAGGAATTTCAGAGGCGATCTCGTGCGGGATCGTGGAAACGCCATTCAAGTCGCCATGCAGCAAGTCACCAGGGTAAATCACGATTCCGCCGACACTCACCGGGACGTTGATTTCCAGAATATGACAATACCCATGTGAACACGTCTCACCGTTCGTGAACACAGGGAAACCAAGAGCTTCGACTTGATCCAAATCGCGCCCCGTCCCTGATGTGATCAACCCCTTCGCACCAAACGCTTGATACGTGGTGCACATCACTTCGCCAAAGGTCGCTGATGTGGTGGGTTCATCGAGATCCTGAAACACCACGACTGGCGGGCCGGGAAGTTCGCTGAAGCGGGCGACTTGTTGATCGAGACTGGCATACACATCGCCCCCACGCGGCGGAGCCATCGAGCGAAATTGCGACGTCAACGCATACCCCACCATCGGCGGCATCTTCGGAAAACTCGCCTTGATCGAGTGATTCATATAGCCCGTGTTGCGGGGTCGGATGTCCCACAGTTCGATCACATTACACACCGTCGGCGTGTCATACTTGGCGAGGGCGGCAAGCTGGTCAGCGGTCAAACCGGGCGTCGTCATGGTGGGTTCCTGCATCGGTGGTGAAATCCGGATCGGCAACCAAGTCTTCGTCCGTCAACGACGGATCGAACCTCGGATCAAGCGGCCCACCATACCAAATGTTGATTCCGACAGCACCTAAGACCGCGAAGACCAACAATAGGTACCCCAACCAGTACGCCGGGAATGCATCGATCTCCCAACCCTGATGCCCGGCAAACACACAAACCAACCCAAAGATCAGGAGGAAACCCAACGCAAACGACCGCCATCGCCGACGTTTCTTTAGCAACTGTCGAGGTGCAGAGATGGATTCTGCAATATGATCCGCCACGAACTGATCGTCGGACTTTTTGGACAGCCACAGCAACCAGACGACAATCGGCCAAGCGACGACAGCGAACAGCAATCCCCACCCCAAATCCGGCTGGGGTTCATCGGTCACCAACCCAATCACCATCACGACAGCCAAGCCGCCAAACAACAGATGGACCTGGACGGCATCACCACTCCGCAGAAACCGACGAAACTCGGGAGAGGGCATGCGAAAACCAATCTTCGACGAAGTTCTATGTAGGGTCCGCTGTGCGGACCATTTTCATTCACCCATTTCGCTGACGTTATCAACTGACTTCGGCGTACCGCGACCACATCCCCAGTTTGGTTCGTAAACACCGCGTTCGACCCACCGATGAAAACGACGAATACGCCCACTGGGATGGGCAGCGAACGTAACCATGCTTGACCGGATTCCAATGCACGTAATCGAAATGAGCGTCGAAGTCAGCGACTTCTTGAATGCAGTGTTCCCAGTACCGGCGCTGCCACACACCTCGACGACGGTTCCTAACTCGTGATTCCGATCGTACCTGCTCAACTCCGCTTTGACTGAGGTAACGATGTGTAAACTCTTTCTTCAGCCATGCCAAACGAGTGCGATAATCCGCATCACCGGGAGGCAACGACCAGATTGTGTGAAGATGGTCTGGCAGCAATACAATCGCATGAATCGTCACCGACCATTGCCGTTTCATCTCGCGAAGGACCGTCCCCAACAACTGAATATTGGATTCCATGCTAAAAATCGGGAAATTTCGTTCCGTCTTGACTGTGAAGAAGAACGTCCCACCTGCAATATGGAAACGACGGTAGTTCGGCATGAAACGATTATAAATCGAACCGAATGGTCCGCACAGCGGACCCTACAAGTCTGTGCACTTCAAATTCGACAGCAGACCATCACGCGGCTTCTTGCAGTGGTGGCTCTTGCTCGTCGTTTGATTCGGTCACTTCTTGACTGGTGTCTGCCGCGACTTCTTCTTGAACAACTTCCGCCGGGGCGTCTTCCTCAGCGGTTTCCAGCGGTGGCAACACGGTGATTTCGCCGTATTCGTTGGGTTGTTCGGCGCGGAAGCTGTAGTGCCGGATGAGTTCCAGGATCGCCAGGAACACGCCGACGATTCGGCTGCGCTCGTTTTCGCCTTGGAAGAAATCACTGAACTTGACGCGGCCCGACTTCAGCACACGATCGCGAATGCGGTCCATATGTACGGAGATCGGGGTATCGTCGTAGCGGATGTTGGCGTGAGATGGTTCTTCCGTCTTCGTCTTGACGATCCGCCCGAGTGCACTGACCAAGTCCCACAGTTCCACGTCACGGATGTAATCCGCTGACGGGTCTTTGCCGCCACGGGGACGGTCGTCGGTCAACCGCGGGAAGCGTTCCTGCCAGATCGCGGCTTGTTCTTCGAGTGCAGTCGCCGCCTCTTTGAACTTCTTGTACTCAAGCAATTGCTGAATGAGTTCGCTACGTGGATCGCGATCTTCCGCTTCGTCCTGCGTTTCTTCCGGCCTGGGAAGAACCTCACGACTTTTGATCTCGACCAACGTGCTCGCCATCACGATGAAATCGCCGACGAGATCGAGATCGATCCATTCGAGAACTTCGAGAAACTCGGCAAACTGGGTTGTGATCTTCGCGATCGGCAATTCCCGGATGTCCACTTCGCTCCGCTCGACCAAATACAAGAGTAGGTCAAGCGGGCCGCTGAAGATGTCCAGTTCGACACGGTACAATGTGTTCGTCATCAAAGCCGATCAGAAGCAGAGTCCAAGACTGACATCATATACGCCACGAAACACCGGGTGCGCATCGATCCAGATTCGTTATCGTCTACGGAACCGGAAGAACTTGAATAATTCGCAAACTCAAACCCGTCAACCCAGCTTCACTGTCATTCGTTCGACGTTCGCAATGGATCACGTTATGCTGATTCGAAACCAATTCCACATTCGAATACCACGCACCTGCGGAGCCGCTCATGCAACATTCCTCGGAAGAGTCGACCACCTCGAAAGGTTCCTTGTCGTTTGATCGTCGAACTTGGTTAGCAACCGCAGCTGGCGGGTTGTTGGCGGCGAAGTCGGTCCTGGGACGAGACTACGGCCCCGATGCACCGCCCGTGCGGTATCCCGATCCGGACATCGTGACGTTGGACGACCGCTTCAAGAAATACGCCCTGGGCAATACGCCGATTCAGCGGATTTATCACAGTCCAGACATGCTCTGGGCGGAAGGACCGGCTTGGAATGGCGTCGGCAAGTATCTTGTTTGGAGTGACATTCCGAACAATCGACAACTCCGCTGGACGGCGGAAGACGGGCATGTCAGCGAACGTTTTCGTTATCCGTCTGGCAATAGCAACGGCAACACGTTCGATTTCCAAGGCCGCCAGATTTCCTGCGAACATGGCAACCGACGGGTCGTGCGATACGAATACGACGGCTCCGTCACCGTCCTGGCCGATTCCTACAACGGCAAGGAATTCAACGCCCCGAACGATGCCGTCGTGCATCCCGAAGACGGAGCCGTCTGGTTCACCGACCCCGGTTACGGCAGCCTGATGAACTACGAAGGGAACAAAGCCGACACCGGTTCCGTTCAGCCGAACCAAAAGGAAGCCGTCTACCGCATCGACGCGAAAACGATGAAAGTCGAGCAAGTCACCGACGAAATCTTCAAACCCAACGGCCTGTGCTTTTCGCCGGATTACAAGAAACTCTATGTCGCCGATACCGGTTCCTCGCACTACCCGGAAGCGAAGAAGGAAATCAAGGTGTGGGATGTTGTCGACGGCAAGAAATTGGCGAACGGTCGCGTGTTTGCCTCGATGGAGCTAGTAACCGGACATGTGAAGACCGCACCGTTCGAAGGTCCGAATCGCGGGAAATGGGAAAACGAACCAATTGTCGTCGCCGGTCAAGCCGACGGCATTCGCTGCGATGTCGATGGCAACATCTGGTCCAGTGCGGGATGGGTCGGCGATGGTTACGATGGCGTGCACGTCTTCGCCGCAGAAGACGGACAACGCATCGGTCAGATTCGGTTGCCAGAGATCTGTTCGAACGTGTGTTTCGGTGGAGCGAAACGGAATCGACTGTTCATGACCGCTAGTACTTCGGTCTATGCGGTGTACGTCGAAACCCAAGGTGCCCACATTACCTGATTCCCGTGACAGAACACGTTGGCTGACACCCGCACCCAACGTGAAGGTCCCGCTCTGATGGATTGTCATCCGGCGGGATCTTGGATAGAAGAAAGAACATTCTTACGTTCTTCAGAATCTTTAAGAGTGACCCACATGGCCAAGAAAATTCGCTACATCATGCTCGGCGGTTTTTTGGGAGCAGGAAAAACCACTGCAATTTCCAGACTGGCGAAGATCTACCGTGACCAGGGCTTGAATGTGGGAATCGTGACGAACGATCAAGCCGCCGACCTGGTTGACACGCACATGCTGCGTTCCCAGGGGTACGATGTTGGCGAAGTCGCGGGGGCGTGTTTTTGCTGTAATTTCAACGAATTGACCGACACCGTTGGTCGACTTGAAGAGGCGAACCACCCCGATGTGATCCTCGCCGAACCGGTCGGAAGCTGTACCGATCTGGTTGCCACCGTCGTTTTGCCACTCCAAAAACTCTTTGAACACAAATTCGAAGTCGCGCCTTATGCGGTGATTCTGAAACCCAATCACGGGCAACGTATCTTGGAAGGCACCGGCACACGCGGATTCTCCCCCAAGGCGGAATACATCTTCCGCAAACAGTTGGAGGAAGCTGACTTACTACTGATCAATCGCGTCGACGAACTTGCGCCGGAAGACGTGGATCACTTGGAATCACTCCTCAAAGCCGAACAACCCGACGCCCCGATCCTGAGAATTTCCGCTCGTAACGGCGACGGTTTTGACGAGTTAGTCGAACACCTCAACAAACCCGGGCAGGGCGTTCGCCGGGTCTTGCAACTCGACTACGACATCTACGCTGAAGGTGAAGCCGAACTCGGTTGGCTCAATAGCAGCCTGAAGATCTCGAAAGATACAGCGTTTTCGCTCGATCAATTTTTGCTGGAAGTTGTGCAGTCGCTTCGTGATCGATTGGAAACGGCCGGTGCGGAAACCGCTCATCTGAAGGCGATCGGATTGTGTGAGGGAGCGTATGGCGTGGCCAATCTCGTCGGCAGCGATGTGAACAGTGAACTTTCTCTGCCGTCACATGCAGAAACCACCGGAGCGGACGTAGTCATCAACGCCCGAGTGGCCATCGCCCCGGAAACACTCCAGGAAATCGTCGACGATGCCGTTCGCAACGTGACCTCCGCCAACGGGTTAACCACAGAACCGGGATCAACGCAAAGTTTCCGACCTGGCCGCCCGGTGCCGACGCATCGTTATCCCGCAACGACATAATTCAGCTATACGTGGTTGACCGGAGAATCGGTCTCGCGAAAATCCTTCCGACTCGGTAAATTCCCCGCACAGGCCAAACATCGGCCTGGCGTGTCCGCGGTCGACGTGTCACACCGAACAGATGACACGTTCCCACGAGACAACACATGTCGCGGAACGACATGAACCGCTTCAAACTCGACGACCGAGTTGGATTTTCAAGATTCCCTACCTCTGGATCATTACCTTTGTGGAATCAACGACAAGCTCAGACTGGAATCATCCTCGCCGGCTGCTTGGGGATGATATACACCCAACTGACAATGTCTTCAACGACGATCGAATACGCGCGGTCACTCGGTGCGGATGCATTCCACATTGGCCTGCTAGGCGCATTGCCGGCAGCGACACTGTTTACCCAGTTCTTGGCAGCAGTAATTGCCAATCACCTGAGATACCGACGCAAACTGTGGCTGACGGTTGCGATCATTCAACGCAGCTTGTTTATCCCGCTAGCGATCGGAACCTGGCTTGATCCACGCTTGGCTGACTCCACATGGCTCTGGTTATTCGTTGGGCTGTCCGCGAGTAACCATCTGTTGCTTCACTTTTGCTCGCCGTTATGGCTTTCGTGGATGGGTGATTACTTGCCCCGCGAACGCCTCAACCGGATTTGGGGCTCCCGTCAGTTCTGGATGCAATGGGCCGGTGCGTTAGCGTTGCTCGCGGGGGCGATTCACCTTGCCACCAGCGGTCTCACCACGCGGTATGCATTCTCGATTCACTTGCTGCTAGGTGCAGCCTTCGGGATCGCGGATCTCCTGATCTTCTTGAAAATCGAGGAACCGCCCGTCACTCCGATGCCGATTCCGCGACTGCGAACCGTACTTTCCGCTCCGTTTCGCGACCGAAACTTCCGTTCCTTCATCGCGTTCACAAGTTTCTGGCAGGTGGCCGCCAACACTGGGGCCCCGTTTATCTCGTATTTCTTGCTGACACATATCGGCCTGACGGTTCAGGATGTGATGCTGCTATGGACGTGCTCTTGGGGCGGGGGAGCAGTGTTGTGCGGTAAAATGGGACACCTGAGTGAACGGGTCGGCAATCGTCCGTTACTGATTCTGTGCATTGCCTTCAAGTCGCTCAACATGATTGCGCTGATATTCCTACCGCGAGACCCCCAAATTGCATTTTGGATTTTGGTGCCGGTATTTATTATCGATGCCGTCCTGAACGCAGGTGTCGCGATTGCCACGAACGGTTTTCTTCTGAAGAATTCGCCCGCCGCAAACCGTACCATGTACATTGCAGCCGGAACCGCGGTGGCTGGTTTGGCAGGTGGAGCGACTGCAATTACCACGGGAATTGTCATCGTCGCGTTGGGTCAGATGAACATCCAGGTCAACGGGCGAACGTTCACTGCGTTCCATGTTGCGTTCTTTGCTAGTATCCTTCTGCGACTGATCGCAGTGCCGCTTGTTCGCAGCGTCCGCGAAACCGAATCCCAAAGCACACGCGAAGTCGTTACGCAACTCATTGGTATGACACCATTTCGAGTATTGCGATTTCCGATCGGCCTGTACCGGAGCTATCCGCCTCTAAGAGACAACACTGCCTCCGAACGCGATGCCGCCACGTCGTCGAACCAGCCTCAGACTGCATCGAAGGCTTGTTAGAAATCACGACATCCGACCCGCAACTAACACGGAGACGCACGTCAAGTGAGTTGCAAGGATTTCGTCGGCAATTTATATTTTGGAAATCGTTTGTAAAAAATCGCCCCGTCGTCACTTCAAATCCGACGATCGGGGCTTGTTGTGTTCGCGTCCCGAGTGGCCACGATCGCCTTCCAATCGGCGAATATCGTCGACACTCCCGTTTTTGAGTTAGGACCACCCCGTGCCTGTCGCAGAGCCAATGAACATCCAAGAGCTTTTCCAAGACCCGTCTGGATTTGGGCCGGCAGAGATTGATTTACTCGAACAGGCCATCGCCGGCCCACAATCGATCGAGGTCCGCCAGCACCTTGGCTCGCTCAAACGCGAAATCGAAGAATCCGGTTCTCCCAGCGAGGCACTTCTCGCCAAAGTCGGCGTGATTTCGTACTTGCTCGGCGACCACCCGGCAGCCGACCGCTACCTTTCTCAGGTCGAAAACGACGGACTCGCCGTGTTCTACCACGCCGTGGCCCTATCGGCACTGAAACGGTACCCGGAAGCGGCGGAACGATTCGATCGCGCCGCCAGCCTGGGGCAAGACCGCATCGAATGCACCATGCGAAAAGCAGGCGTCATTCGTCAAACCGGCCGGGTCAACGAAGCCGACGACATCTTGAAAAGCGTCGCTACGGAAGCCGCCGGCCGGGCGGAATACTCCTACCAGAAGGGGTGTGTATTTTCGGATCGCGGAGACTCATTCGGCGCAATCGAGTATTTCGAGCGAGCCGTCGACATGGAACCGCACCACTCGCGTGCGCTTTTCCGCTTGGCCTCCGAAAACGCCCTTCGCGGGAACGACGACGACGCAATCCGTCTCTATGAGCAAGCCTTGTCCAAGCCGCCGTACTATCTCGGCGCGTTGTTGAACCTCGGACTGCTTTACGAAGACAACGAGAACTACCCGGCCGCCGCGTACTGTTTTCGGCAAATCCTGTCGGTAGAGCCCAACCACGAACGTGCTCAGCTTTACCTGAAGGATATTGAAGCCACCAGCAACATGTACTACGACGAGGAGCAGGCTCGCGAGCAAGCCCGCGTCGAACAGTTGCTCAACCGCCCGGTTACCGACTTCGAACTGTCGGTCCGCGCCCGCAATTGCCTCCAAAACATGAATATCTACAGCCTTGGCGATCTCACCCGGATCAACGAGGCCGAACTTTTGGCCGGAAAGAACTTCGGGGAGACCAGTCTTCACGAAATTCGCGACCTGATGAGCCAACACGGCTTGATGATCGGCCAAAACATCAACAAGAAAAAAGAAGCCCCAACTCCGTACGCGCCAACACAGACAGTCAACCTGTCTCCTCAGGAGCAGGCCGTCTTGGGCAAACCGATCTCAGAGCTCAATTTGTCCGTACGGGCCCGCAAATGTATGAGCCGACTCGGCATCACGACCATCGGCGAACTTGTCCACAAGACGCAAGACGAACTTCTGGGAACCCGTAACTTCGGTGTGACCAGTCTTAACGAAGTCCGTGCCAAACTCTCCGAAATGGACCTCAAGCTCCGTAACGACTAACGGTAGGTTCGGACATTTTTCGCAAAAACACCACAATTTCACAAAAGTTAGACTCGCATTGTTGACAACAAGCGAGCACCAGATTAAAAACATCCCTCCCCCACATTTGGGGGAGTTTTTCGTGAGACTCGCCTTTCACAAATCGGCGACTCCACATCAACCACAATGACTCAGAGGGCATAACCTGTGGCCGGCGGTGAGCGTATTAGAATTCGGATGGAAGCGTACGATCACTCCGTGCTTGACACGTCCGCATCTGACATTGTAGACACGGCAAAACGAACAGGCGCGATCGTCCATGGGCCGATCCCGTTGCCTACGCGAATCGAGCGATACACGGTTCTTCGTGGACCACATATCGACAAGAAATCGCGTGAGCAGTTCGAAATCCGGACGCACAAGCGTCTGATCGATATCATGCAACCAACAGGCAAAACCATCGACGCTTTGAACAAGCTGTCGTTGCCAGCTGGTGTGGATATCAAAATCAAGGCAACAACTGGCGGCAACTAATGTCGTCTTGAGGCTTTTGTCTCTGCTCTGCCAGAGGTATTTAGCCTGCGATAATCGAGACCAGTTCGCATGGCGAGCCTGTGTCGATTGCTTAACTCAACCAGCAGGACGACTGTCCCGCTTGGGCTAAAGCAGTGAGTTTGGGTGCAAGAAACTCAAACTCTACAACAACTGTTTCTGAACAGACCCGTGTGGCACAAAATGTGTGCGTGACACAGGTATTCTCATCGGAAGGTTAGTGCGATGCCGGTAGGGCTTCTGGGCCGCAAGGTTGGCAACACGCAAGTTTATAACGAAGCAGGCGAAATCGTCCCGGTGACCGTCATCGAAGCGGGCCCGTGTGTCGTTTTGCAGATTCGCACTCAAGATAAAGACGGTTACGAAGCCGTCCAAATCGGATTTGACGACGCCCCGCTTAAGAAGAAAGGTGATCAAGTCGTATCACCTTCACGAGCGGCTCGTGGTCACGTTCGATCGGACGTCAAGAGTAAGCGACAAGAACGACGTCAGCAAGCTGGTGTCGAGGTAGCAGCCAAAGCTGAAACCGAAGTCAAGCGGTTCGTGCGAGAGTTTCGCACCGACGGTGAAGATCACGGGTTGGAGGTTGGCCAAACACTGACTGCCGATTTCCTGAGTGAGCTCAAAAAGGTTGACGTCATTGGCAACTCAAAAGGTCGCGGGACCGCAGGTGTTATGAAGCGTCACAACTTTAGCGGTCAACGGGCAACGCACGGTGTAAAACGTGTGCACCGTCACCCGGGTTCGATCGGGATGAGTGCCGACCCTTCGCGAGTTCTCAAGGGAACGCGAATGGCCGGTCGATACGGTAATGCTCGCGTGACTGTCCGAAACTTGCAAGTCGTCAAAGTCGACCCTGAGAACAACACCATTCTCGTCAAAGGTGCCATCCCTGGCCCGAAAGGCGGATACGTGGTTGTGCGACATACAACGAAACTGAAGCGACCTAAGAAAGCTGTTTAGTCATTGGCTAATGTGGTCTTTGGTTTCTTGACTGGATATTGAAACACCAAATTGGAATTGTGGCATGATTTCTCTGCCCATCGTCGACATGAATGGCTCAAGCGTCGGAACTTACGAGTTCGACGGAGCCGATCTCGCCGATTCGATCAGTAAGCAACTCTTGCACGATGCCGTGGTCATGTACCAACGCAATCGTCGTCAAGGCACGGTGCAAACGAAATCGCGTGGGATGGTCCGAGGAAGCACCAAGAAGCTGTTCCGCCAAAAGGGAACGGGTCGTGCACGTGCCGGGACAAAACGAACACCTACTCGTCGTGGTGGTGGTCACGCTTTTGGGAAAAAGCCGATCGACTACTACTACCGTCTTCCACGAAAAGCTCTGCAAAAAGCCATGCGAATGGCCTTGCTCAGCAAGTTCCAAGACGACGAAGCTGTAGTACTGAGTGAATTGACACTCAACGAAGTTAAGACAAAACCAGTGGCAACGATGCTGAAGTCGCTCGGACTCGCGAATGACTCGACCTTGCTCGTTGTTCCCGAATACAACAAGACGGCGTACCTGTCGGCTCGGAACGTGGAAAACCTGCAGATCATGCCGGCATCCGACCTGAACGCGTACGTATTGTTGCGACAGAAACGATTGCTGATCACCAAAGATTCGATCGACGCGATCCGCAACAACACTCACGCTCAACAAGCAGAACCGGCAGCCGCCAACTAAATCGACCGACCAATTCGGCTTAAGAATTGACGAGGCTATTGAACATGTCAACGGAACAAGCTCAAACGGAAGAGACGACATCGGGTCCGGCTTTGGAACCGTACCAAGTCGTGCTGCGTCCGCTCGTGACCGAAAAAGGCACGCACATTTCCGAGCGATACAACGCCTACACTTTTGCTGTCAATCCGTTGGCAACCAAGACTGACATCAAAAAGGCCGTCGAGCAGTTGTGGGAAGTGCGAGTCGCCAAGGTTCGTACACAAACCCGCAAAGGAAAGCCGCGACGACACAAAATCAGCAAGGGAAAAACCAAAGATTGGAAGAAGGCGATCGTTGAACTCCACGAAGACGATCGAATCTCGTTCTTCTAGGAAACATCACCGCCGGGCGATCTTTGTTACTTGCGGATTGATAGGAATTAACCATGGGCATTCGAGTTTACAAACCCACCAGCGCCGGTCGACGGAATGCGTCCGTCAGTGATTTCGCCGAGATCACTGACCGCAAGAAGCGTCCAGAAAAATCGCTGACGGTCCGCTACAAGAAAAAAGGCGGCCGTAACAATCAAGGCAAGATCACTGCACGTCACCGTGGCGGTGGACACAAACGCCAATACCGAATCATCGACTTCCGTCGGCTCAAAGACAACGTCCCGGCCAAAGTGGCCTACATCGAGTACGATCCTTGTCGATCCGCTCGCATCGCGTTGTTGTACTACGTCGATGGTGAGAAGCGTTACATTCTGGCCCCCAAAGGGCTGGAAGTCGGAACGATGATCGTCAGTGGCGAGAAAGTCGAACCGAACGTCGGCAACTGCATGCCGCTCGAATCGATTCCGCCCGGCACGACCATTCACAATATCGAGATGCAACCTGGCAAAGGCGGACAACTCTGCCGAGCCGCGGGAACATCGGCTGTCATTAACGCTCGGGAAGGCAAGTGGGCACAAATCACTTTGCCATCCGGCGAAGTTCGACGATTGCCGGCAAAATGCCGAGCAACAATCGGCGAAATTGGAAACTCAGAGCACTCGAGCATCCGTCTCGGTAAAGCGGGTCGGAAGCGTTGGTTGGGTCGTCGCCCCCACGTTCGGGGAACCGCGATGAACCCAGTCGCTCACCCGATGGGTGGTGGTGAAGGTCGCAACTCCGGCGGTCGTCACCCGTGTAGTCCAACCGGGAAACTCGCCAAAGGCGGCCAAACGCGGAAGCGTCGGAAGGCTTCGTCAAAGGCGATTATTCGACGGCGGAAATCACGTCGTTATGGCGTGCTGAAGACATAGTTGAACGACGACTGAGTTTAAGCGAATCACATTCTGAAACTGGGTGGAACAAGAGGATGACTGGATGAGCCGTTCGCAGAAAAAAGGCCCCTATGTTGACGACAAACTGCTTGAGAAAGTCGAGCGGATGAACGAAGGTGGCAAAAAGGACGCAATCAAAACGTGGTCGCGATCCTGCACCATCGTTCCGGACTTCATCGGCCACAATTTCATGGTTCATAACGGTCGTGCCTTCATCAACGTCTATGTGACGGAAGAGATGATCGGGCACAAACTCGGTGAATTTGCTCCCACTCGCACGTTCCGTGGACACGGGGCGAAAGGCAAAAGGTAAGAGTCGACATGGCGGAATATCGAGCGACACATCGACACGCCCGGATCTCGGCAACCAAGGTGCGACCGTTCGCGGATATGATTCGTGGCAAGTCGGCCGAGGAAGCGATCAACGTGCTGCAATACATTCCAAACCGTGGAGCACGGTTCTTGGAAAAGGTCGTCAAAAGTGCTGTGGCGAATGCCGAACAAAAGAGCACTCGCGGCTACTCCTCACTGATCGTGAGCGAATGCCGTGTCGATGGCGGACCAATGTATAAGCGGATTCGTCCGCGGGCACGTGGAATGGCGTACCTGGAACGACACCGTTTCAGTCACATTCATGTGACCGTTGAAATCCCCGGCACCTAACCGACCACGAAACATACAAAGTCGACCCGACTTTCCGACAAGGATATCCCATGGGACAAAAAGTTCGCCCGACAGGATTTCGCATCGGCATCACCGAGCCGCATCGCAGCCGGTGGTACGCCTCGAAGAAAGAATTCGGCGGCTTACTGATCGAAGACTTCAAGATCCGTAAGTTCATCAAAGAGAAATATCAGTTCGCAGGCATTCCGAAAATCGAAATCGAGCGAACACGCGATCAAGTTGTCGTCCACCTGTTCACGGCTCGTCCGGGGATTATCATCGGACGCAAAGGTCAAGAAGTCGACCGACTCAAAGCCGAGTTGGAAGACCTGACCGGTCGCCGTATGGAACTGAAAATCAACGAAATCAACAACCCCAGCCGAAGTGCCGTCCTCGTGGCCGAAGACATCGCACAACAGCTGCAAAAACGCGGAAGTTTCCGTCGCACGCTCAAGCGGTCGCTTGATCAAGTGATGGAGTCCGGGGTACACGGAATCAAAGTGGAATTGGCCGGCCGACTGGGTGGGGCGGAAATGTCCCGAACCGAGAAAGCCAGCCGCGGATCGATCCCGTTGTCGACGCTGCAACGACATATCGATTACGGTTTTTGCGCCGCGAAGACGGCTCAAGGTATTATTGGCGTAAAAGTTTGGATCGATCTCGGCGACTACGCAGACGAGGAGAATACCGATGGCACTAATGCCCAAACGGGTCAAGCACCGCAAGGTTCAAAGAGGTCGCATAAAAGGTAACGCGACTCGTGGAAATACCGTGGCTTACGGCGAGTGGGGCCTTCAGTCTCTCGAACCAGGTCACATCGCAGCGAACACGATTGAAGCCTGCCGGATCGCGGCAACTCAATATGTTCGTGGCGAAGGGAAACTCTACATCCGCATTTTCCCGGATAAGCCGGTTACGGCTCGACCGTTGGAAACTCGGATGGGTAAAGGGAAAGGTGAACCGGACCACTGGGTGGCGGTCATCAAGCCGGGAACGATTTTGTTCGAGTTGACCGGCGTTGGGCACGATGCCGCACGTGATTGTTTTGCTCGTGTTGCCTACAAGTTGCCTTTGAAAGTGCGACTTGTCGGACGACAGCAAACAGTCTAAGCGACGGACTAGTTATCAATTCGGAATCGTTTGGTTTATCCAACAGATATAAAGAGCGTGATCAATGAGTACGGCAGCCGAATTGCGAGACATGAGCGACGAACAGTTGGAGTTCGCGCTCAAGGAAACTCGCGAGGAACTTTTTCATCTTCGGTTTCAAGCCGCGACTGAGCGGTTGGATGCACCGAGCCAGATGAAACGGTTACGTCGTGAGATCGCTCGAATCTTAACGATTCAACAAGAACGCATTATTGCAGGGGCGACAACTGGCTCTGAAAGCTAGTTTGCAACCAGCATAGTCGAAGCGATTCACTACCAACATTACTGATCGTGATCAACCCCTGAGTCAGACACACAGTCGGAATAGAAGACGATGAAAAAGAAACTTCAAGGCACAGTTCGAAGCGCAAAAAATGAGAAAACGCTTCGTGTTGATGTCGCACGACTTTATCGTCATAAGAAGTATGGCAAGATCGTCAGCGCCCGCACGGTCTGCTATGCCCACGATGAGAATCAAGAAGCTCAGGAAGGGGACGTGGTCGAAATTGTCGAGTCTCGCCCACATTCCAAGAAGAAACGTTGGGAACTCGTCCAGGTCATCCGCCGGGGCGGTGTTCTTGTCGATCCGAATGCAGTTGCTGCCCCTGGTGAGCGGGACGAAGAGTCCAGCGAAGCCGCGGAACAATCGGTCGCCGAGTAGTCCGCAACGATTTGTTAATACTAGGCTTTCAAGAGTCCATAACGTCTCAAGCCGACAATTGAGTTTTGCTTGAGTCTTCAGAGGTCATTCAATGATCCAAATGCAAACAGAATTGGACGTCGCGGACAACACCGGCGCCAAAGTTGCGAAATGTATCAAAGTTCTCGGTGGTTCCCGAAAGCGGTTTGCCGGTCTTGGTGATGTTGTGGTTGTCAGTATCGTGAAAGCGCTGCCGGGCAGCCCATTCACCGACAAACGCAACAAAGCTCAACGTGTCACCCGTGGCGTGATCGTTCGTACCAAGAAAGCGACTCGTCGGGATGACGGCAGTTACGTGAAGTTCGATCGTAACGCGATCGTGCTTGTCGATAACGACGGCAATCCTCGCGGAACTCGGATTTTCGGTGCTGTGGCTCGTGAGCTGCGAGATCGGAAGTTCATGAAGATTATCAGCCAAGCTAGAGAGGTCGTGTGACCATGAAAATTCAACGTGGTGATTCTGTCGTCGTGATTGCCGGCGACTCGGCCTCAAGTACTCCTCGCAACGTCGTGCAAGTTCTCGACGGTGGGAAGCGTTTGGTTGTCGAAGGAATCAATCGTGCTGTTAAGCACGTTAAACGGGGTCATCCCAAAAGTCCGCAAGGCGGTCAACTCCAAATTGAGCGTCCGATCCAAGCATCGAACGTAATGTTTTACTGCCCATCTTGTAGCCAAGCGACACGAGTCGGCTTCCGCTACACAGACGACGGCAGCAAAGAACGCTTCTGCAAGAAGTGCGACGCTTCGGCTGGAACGATTAGTCCGCCGCGAGCGCAGTACGCGAAGAAGTCCTAGAGACGAAACAATAGTCAAGCACAACTGAATTTCAGTTGCAATTATATTTCCTGAGTGGTCTGGTCCGAAAGAAATTTGAGTCACGCCATGTCTCAACTCCTGCAAGAATATCGCGAACGAATCGTTCCAGCGTTGCAGAAAAAACTGAACATCACCAACGTGCATGCTGTGCCGTCTCTGAGGAAGATCGTCATCAGCATGGGTGTCGGAAGTTCCATTCAGGATTCGAAACACCTTGAGGAAGCCGTCGCCAACTTGACGCAACTCAGTGGGCAGAAGCCGAAGATCACACAAGCTCGCAAGTCGGTTTCGCAGTTTCGGCTGCGAGAAGGCATGCAAATCGGCTGCATGGTGACCTTGCGACGCGGCCGAATGTACGAATTCGCCGAACGCTTGATCCGGTTGGCATTGCCTCGAGTTCGCGACTTTCGCGGTCTCAACCCGAAAGCTTTCGACGGCAATGGCAACTACAGCTTGGGCCTCAGCGAACAACTGGTATTTCCCGAAATCAACGCCGACGCCGTTCAACACGTGCAAGGCATGAACATTACTTTTGTCACTTCTGCGAAGACCAACGAGGAAGGGCGTGAACTCCTTCGTGAACTCGGCCTGCCGCTCCGAGAGCTGTAACGGAACGCACGAGTCACAGACCACCGCGGACCGCAGGCCGCTCTCGATTCGACAAGGACTCTAACCGCCATGATGACCGACCCCATTGCTGACATGCTGACACGAATTCGCAACGCGATCGCCATTGAGCGTCCGTTTGTGGACATTCCAGCATCGAAGCAGAAAGCCGCCATCGCAGATACCCTCAAGCGTGAGGGGTATATCTGGGATTACGAGATTATCGAAAACTACCCACAGAACCTGCTTCGCGTCACGTTGAAGTACGGCCCGAACGGGGAGTTGGTGATTCAACATCTCGAACGAACCAGTAAGCCAGGGCGGCGGGTTTATACAAAAGTTTCCGAAATGCCGGAGATTCTCCAAGGGCTAGGGATTTGCATTCTCTCGACCCCGAAGGGCATCCTTAGCAATCGCGAAGCGAAAAAAGAACACGTCGGCGGCGAAGTGCTTTGCACGCTTTGGTAACACGGACGACTCGATGATCCGAGTCGTCAGGTTGAAACACGTTTTTGGTAGCCAACGGAAACCGAGCCATGTCTCGTATCGGTAAAAAACCTATCTCAGTGCCTGCGGGTGTTGACATCACCGTTCAGAACGGAACTGTCAAAGTCAAAGGCAAAGAAGGCGAGTTGAGTCTCAACCCGCATCCTAACATGGATGTGGCGTGGGACTCCGACGGTCGGGAATTGACGGTCTCGCGTCCGAACGATCAACGGGAAAACCGAGCATTGCACGGTCTGACCCGCAGCCTGTTGAACAATATGGTTCTCGGCGTACAAACTCCGTTCGAGAAGCGATTGGAAATCCAAGGTGTTGGTTACAATGCCGTGCTTTCCAATGGCGTCTTGAACTTGTCCGTCGGTTTCGCCAATACCGTTCAACTTCGCGTGCCCCAGGGAGTTGTCTGTGAACTTCCCGACAACACGCACATCGTGATCAAAAGCGCCGACAAACAGGCCTGTGGTCAGTTTGCCGCCGTCATTCGTAAAGTGCGACCGCCAGAACCTTACAAAGGTAAAGGCATTCGCTATCAAGGCGAACACGTCAAACGGAAAGCCGGGAAAGCATTTGCGGGCGGTAAATAACCCTCGCAGTTGTATCGCCGGAAAGATAGACCAGAACAATTACAGTCAGTTTTCAATTTCGATCTGACATTTTAATCATCCGAGAGCATCATCGGAGGTAAACACGGTGAAGGCTCAGCAAAAATTTGCCAAGGCCAAGGTACGACGAACCTTTCGGGTTCGCAACGCGATTCGACGCTCAGCAGTGGGCCGACCGCGACTATCGATTTTTCGTAGCAACAATCATATGTACGCCCAGATCATTGACGATGTGGAAGGCAAGACATTAGTCTCAGCCAGTACGATTGAAAAGGACCTCTACGGTGCCGGAAAACATGCCGGTAACAAAGAGGCGGCTGCGAAAGTCGGAAAATCCATTGCGGATCGAGCTATCGAGAAGGGCATCAAAGAAGTGGTTTTCGACCGCGGACCGTATCGGTACCACGGACGTGTCGCTGCTTTGGCGGATGCCGCTCGTGAAGCCGGTTTGGAATTTTAACAGAACCCTACAACCATCGATCGCCGAAGTCGCAAATCGTAGGAAATCGACCGACAAGCCTGATGAAATCCGGGCTGTATTGGAGATAAGACGTGGCTCAAGAAAATCGCAACGAAAGCTCGGAAGAAAAGGTCGTCCAGATCCGTCGATGTTCCTGCGTCGTCAAGGGTGGGCGTCGATTCAGCTTCACGGCCTTAGTCGTCCTCGGTGATGGCAACGGTCGTGTGGGCTGGGGATATGGCAAGGCGGTCGAAGTTCCTTTGGCGGTCGAGAAAGCCACCAAAGCTGCGAACAAGAACATGACCAGCGTGACGGTTGTCGACACGACCATCCCGCACCAGGTCGTCGGTACGTACCGATCCTCGAAAGTGCTCTTGTTGCCCGCTCGACCGGGGACCGGGATCATCGCCGGTAACACCGTGCGATCGGTTGTGGAATCGGTGGGTATTACGAACATTCTCACCAAAAGCCTCGGTTCAACGAACCCGATGAATTTGGTGAAAGCGGTCTTTAACGCTTTGGAACAACTGCGAACCCGTGAAGACGTGGCTCGCTTGCGAGGAGTGGAAGTCTAGTTAGACTTTCAGTCTTCCATGTCTGCCGACGACATGAAGAACCCATATGATTCATGTCTCTGCGAGACAGAACCCACGACATTGAAAGGTGAACAGTTCTCATGATTCTCAACGACGTCCATCAGGGAATCCATAAGCATAGAAAACGGAAGCGGATCGGTCGTGGGACCGGTTCCGGGCACGGTAAAACTTCTGGCCGCGGTCATAAGGGTTACTTCAGCCGTTCGGGCTCGAAACGTCGAACCGGTTTCGAAGGCGGTCAGATGCCTTTGATGCGGCGGATCGCCAAAAGCGGTTTCAGCAACGCCCGATTCGCCACGGATGTGGTGATTGTCAATATTTCTCAGCTCGAACAAGCCTTCGAAGCGGGCGACACTGTCAACCCGGAAACGCTGAAAGAAAAAGGCGTGCTTCGCGGTCGATACACCGTATTGAAAGTCTTGGGCAAAGGTGAGATTTCCAAGAAACTCACCGTGCAAGCTCATCGCTTCTCCAAGTCCGCTGAAGAGCAAATCAAATCCGCTGGCGGAACCGTTGAGGTTCTGGCCGTGAAATCTGAGAAAACTGACAAAGCAGATAGCGGTTCGTGATCACGGAATTGTGGAATTTTCGCCAGTCCGTTACAGTTTCCGCGAAAGGGAGTTCGCCGCGGTGCGAACAACTGGAACACCAACTGACATCACATTTGGCGAACCAAGCCGGTCGCGCACGATGAGTGACCGCATCGCACGCCGCAAGGACCTCGGCCATGTTGGATAGATTGATCACCATCTTCAAAATCCCAGAACTTCGACAGAAGATTCTGTTGACGCTGGGATTGCTGGCGATTTACCGCATGGGATTTAACATTCCCTTGCCGTTTATCGATCAGCAAGAGCTTGTTGATCGCATGCGAGATATGTCCGAAGGTGGCGAAAGCGGCCTTGGTCAAGTCATGCAGATCGTAGCTCTCTTCTCGGCTTCGAACATCGGCAACAGCACGATCTTCGGGCTTGGGATTATGCCTTATATCTCGGCGTCCATTATCTTCCAGTTGCTTGGCAGCGTTTACCCGCCGCTCGAACAACTTCAGAAGGAAGGTGAATCTGGTCGTCGTAAGATCAATGAATATACGCGTTTAGCCACCGTTGTGATTTGTTTGTTCCAGAGTTGGTTCTGGCTCCAGCAACTTCGTGGTGGTTTCGGGTCCGGCGGTGGTTTGATCATGGCGGGGTTTGACACTCCGTTCTTCTTGATCGCCGGAACAATCACCATGACCGTCGGGACAATTTTCCTGATGTGGATCGGTGAGCAAATCGATGCCTTCGGTATCGGGAACGGGATCAGCTTGCTGATCATGGCTGGTATTCTCGCTCGCATGCCATCCGCAGCGGGTGCAATGATCGGACCAGCGTACGAGAAGGGAAGTTTGGCGCTCGGAAGCGATACCGGGATCGAACGGTTCCTACTTCTCGGCGGTTTGTTTGTCTTCGTGGTAGTTTGGGTAGTTGCGATCACTAAGGGTGAACGACGAATCCCGATTCAGTCCGCGAAGCACGTTCGTGGTCGTCGAGTGATGGGCGGACAACGTCAACACTTGCCACTACGAGTGAACCAAGCCGGCGTGATGCCGATCATCTTTGCATCGAGCTTGTTGATGTTCCCCTGGATTGTGTTTCGACAACTCTCCAGCTACTTCCCACAGAACACGTTTTTGCAGTTAGCATCGTCGGTCTTCGGTGACCGAGGCTATCTCTACAACATGTTCTACATCGCGCTGATCTACTTCTTCTGCTACTTCTGGACCGCTATTACCTTCAACCCGAAGGATATGGCGAACAATTTGAAAGATTACGGTAGCTTCATTCCGGGATACCGTCCTGGAGCTCGAACAGCTGCCTACTTGGAACAAGTTATGATTCGCATCACCTTCGTGGGAGCAGCGTTCCTATCGATCGTGGCGATCATCCCAACTGTTGTGGCGACTTCGCTGGGAATTCCGTTCCTGATTGCAAGTTTCTACGGCGGTACTGGATTGCTCATTGTGGTGTCGGTTTGCCTGGACTTGGTTCAGAAGATCGACAGCCATCTGACCATGCGGAACTATCCCGGGTTGCTTGATACAGAAAGTTAGCGACATCTCGGCAATTGTCGTGCCGGACGGTTGCCGAGTGCTGTCGTGATTCTTATAATTCTCGATTCCACGCTTAGCGACCAGGTAATGGTCGACTTTTTCATTGGTGAAGTTATGAAAGTCCGCGCCAGCGTTAAACGTATCTGTGAAGGTTGTAAAATCGTTCGCCGCAAGGGCCGGATTTACGTGATTTGCAACAACAACGCGCGTCACAAGCAACGTCAGGGCTAGTCCCCACGATTGTGACGCTCGAGATTTCCCAAGTTTTTAAGGCTCTGTCAGAACGATAGTCCGCATCAGCGGATTTGAGGAGTTTGTTTCGTATGCCACGTTTGCAAGGTGTCGACATCCCCAATTCCAAGCCAACGTATATCGCGTTGACTTATCTCCATGGAATCGGGGACCGCACGGCGTTGGATCTCTGCCACAACTTGCAGTTGGATCCTCGGAAGCGTGCGAAAGACCTCACCGACGATGAACTTGCCCACATCAACAACTATCTCGACAAAGAGTTGACGATCGAAGGGGCTCTTCGTCGGGTCACCCGGCAAAACATTGCTCGGTTGCGTGACATTGGTTGTTACCGCGGTCTTCGTCACCGTCGGGGCTTGCCGGTTCGTGGCCAGAACACGCAGACGAATGCCCGGACACGGAAGGGCGGCAAGAAGACCGTCGCCGGGAAAAAAGGTGTCAAGGACATGCGGCACTAAGACTTGCAATCGAAACCGATTGCCCGGCCAACGAGTTTTTGAGATTTGTTTTCCTCTGTCTTCCGCTTGCTATCTGAAGACCTCACTGACCATCTAGGAATTGATCGCTGTGGCGAAAGTTAAGAAAAAACGAGTACGGCGTAACGTCACGAAGGCTATCGCTCACATCAAAGCGACCTTCAACAATACCACCGTCACCATTACCGACGCCAATGGCGATGTGCTGACTTGGGCAACAGCGGGTACCGTCGGCTTCAAGGGAAGTCGAAAGAGTACACCGTTTGCCGCTCAGCGAGCCGCCGAAACTTGTGCAGAGCGAGCCGTGAAGTTTGGCGTTCGTGAAATGGAAGTCCGCGTGAAAGGTCCTGGTTCGGGCCGCGAAAGTGCGATCACCGGTTTGCAAATTCACGGGATCACCATTCGCTCGATCGAGGACGTCACCCCATTGCCTCACAACGGATGTCGCCCACCGAAGAAGCGACGCGTCTGATTTCACCCAACACTCACGGATGATCGTTGGCAAAACCGTTTTCGGAAAACACTTTTGCAGTTTGCCAACCCATTTCCGACACTCTCGCTGACTGCCGCCGCACACGAGAGTCTGCCGACAACAACTGCTTGAGACAACGAGGGTTCTATGCGTATTCGTTGGCGTGGTTTGGAATTGCCCAGTCGGGTCGTTCCAGATCAAGACGTTTCGACAGACACATACGGTCGTTTCACTGCTGAGCCATTTGAGCGTGGCTTCGGTGACACCATCGGTAACAGCCTCCGACGGATTCTACTATCCAGCTTGGAAGGCAGCGCGGTCACACGTGTAAAGATTCAAGGCGTCCAACACGAGTTCACGACCATCCCTGGTGTGGTGGAAGACGTGACGGACATCTGCCTGAACCTGAAGAGCTTGATCGTCAAGAATCACTCGGCTGCGACCAAAACACTGCGGATCGAGAAGCACCAACGGGGTGTGGTCACCGGTGCGGACGTGATCACCGACGATCAGGTCGAAGTGATCAACAAAGACCTCGTCATCGCCACGATGACAGACGATGTTCCTTTTCACGTTGAACTGACCGTTGCTAACGGTCGGGGATATGTGCAAGCTTCGGAGCATTTTGAGAAGGATCCTGAAGTCGGAGTTATTCCACTCGATGCGATCTTCTCGCCTGTGACTCGCGTGCGATATGCGAAAGAAGATACCCGCGTCGGTCAACGAACCAACTATGACAAGTTGACTTTGGAGATCTGGACCGACGGTACGGTGACACCGGAGATGGCGTTGGTTGAAGCCGCAAAGATCCTGCGGAAGCACCTCAACCCATTCGTGACGTACAAAGAACCTGGACCGGAAATGCCGCCGGAAGCGGGTCTGAAGAACATGTCCACGGAGATTGGCTACACGCCGATTGACTTGGAGTTGGAAGAAAAGCTTGGCCAAAGCCTAGCGGAGTTGAACCTTTCGGTTCGGGCGACGAACTGCTTGGAGTCGGAAGGAATCAACACAGTCCGCGACTTGGTCAGTCGAACGGAAGATCAATTGCTGACCGTTCGCAACTTCGGCGAAACCACACTGTTGGAGGTTCAAGAACGTCTCAGTGCGTTGAATCTTCGATTGGGTATGAAGCCACCGCAGTCGGAATCCGGTGCCCCGGCCGGTTCCTAAATCAACACGATTTCTGCCAGATTGACTCGAACACTTCACAAGTCGCTGTTTAGAGACCGCGACTTGGTTTTACAGACAACGGATCGAACGCCATGCGTCACCGCGTGAAAGGCCGCAAACTCGGCCGAAACTCATCCCACCGGAAAGCCATGTTCCGCAATATGGCTTGTAGCTTGATTAAGTCGGTCGTTCCAGACGAAGACGCTGAGAACACACCGAAGAATCCGGGCCGCATCGTTACCACTGTGCCGAAGGCCAAGTCGTTGCGGCCTTTCGTTGAAAAGTGCGTGACTTTGGCTCGACGGGCTCAGCCACACTTGGAGAAAGCTCAAGAGTTCGGCACATCAGCCGAACGGGGTAGCTCGGAGTGGAAAACTTGGCGTGAGTCCAGCCAATGGCAAGAGTGGACCGCCGCTATCGCACCGGCTTTGACGATCCGTCGACGACTCTTCAGCTTGCTCCGCGACAATGAAGCCGTGGAAATCCTGATGTCCGAACTCGGTCCGCGATACCTCGAGCGAGACGGTGGCTACACCCGAGTCGTCAAACTGGCAACAGTGCGATTGGGTGATTCCGGCGAACAGGCTCTGATCGAGTTCGTGGGTGACGATCGGGATCGTCAACGTACGACACGTTCCAGTTCCGCCCCGGTCGTGAGTGACACGGAAGAATCGGCTGCAAGCTCGGACGAAGAAACTGCGGAAGCTGAGTCTTCGACCACGGACGAACCGGCCGCTTCCGAAGAAACGACATCGGAGGAAAGTGCATCCGACGACGAAGAAAAAGAAGCTTGATTCCACGAAGTCAAGTTGAGTGCAATAAAGAAACCGCTACCTGAAGTAGGTAGCGGTTTTTTCATGCGCAGATCTAGAAATTGGGAAGTTGGAAGTCGTCCACATGTCATCGCGGTCGATGCGAGAATGAGACTGCAATGCGACTTCTGTTAGGCAGAAGCCGTTAAGAAATTGGAAACGCCTTGAGTCTTAGTTATTGCTAATGCAGCGGAAACCGAGTTCGGGCACGCGACGGCGGTGAATATCACGGGCCACCTCTTGCCGCAATCGGGGCAATGCACTTCCCAGATGCTGCAAAGCCTCTTCCGGTTGCACATCGTCATCTGAAATCGAGACGGAGACTAGTAGGTGTGAGGCATCAGGAGCCGGATCAACCGACATCACCAAAAGGCCCCCCAACACATCGTCACCGACACTGCCTAACGCATAGCAGAGTGAACGCTCAACCTGTCGACAAAGCTGCAACGTTTTCCGCCCGGCTTGTCGGTCGGTATGATCAAATCGACGTAGTTTCTTGCCCA
Organism: Thalassoroseus sp.; assembly: GCF_984380535.1. NCBI lineage: Bacteria > Pseudomonadati > Planctomycetota > Planctomycetia > Planctomycetales > Planctomycetaceae > Thalassoroseus > Thalassoroseus sp. The sequence continues at coordinate 62,242 of NZ_CFHRBF010000024.1, read as the reverse complement.
TGATTCTCTCCAACGGACATCCAATGAAAGAAACAACTTTCAAAGCCCGCAGCCAATTGTTTTTCACGACAAACTCGAACCACACGATTGAATAAACTGACAGCCGTCCGGAATGACCGGATAAACATCACGACTGTTAGACATCAACGGGTGGCTCGGAAGCTCGATTCACATAAAGCGAGTGGTTTGTTTTCCGGACACATTTGGTGAAAAAAGGGTTCGGCGTCATTTCATCGGCGTCACAAGGCCAACAGGTTTTGCGATCCTGGTGAGTCTTATGGTATGTTATACAATTCCCGAAAAATTGTGACTGATTTTTCGGGGAAAGACGATCGGGAAAGGTTCAGACCGCACCGAAGCGCTATGTGCGGCGAGGTGTCCGATCACATTTTCGGCCGTTTTCGACTTAATATTCCTTAATTATTACCGTTGGGCGAGTCGTCACTGTCATGACAATGCAAGTCATCCTGACCGTCGAAGGCGGACCGCACAAAGGGCGGCGATTCACGTTTGCCGAACACGACAATTTTATCGTGGGCCGAGCCGGTTGTGCGCATTTTCGACTCCCGCAGAAAGATCGATTCATCTCGCGGGTGCATTTCATGGTGGAATCCAACCCGCCGGATTGTCGGTTGCTCGACATGGGTAGCCGAAACGGAACAACGGTGAACAACAACCGTGTCGAGGGGATGGCCGATCTCTACGACAATGATTTGATTCAAGCAGGTCATACCTTGATCCGGGTCCGGATCTCTGACGATTCGGAAGAACAACCCGAAGCCGCTCCGCCGAAACGCGAACGTCCCAAACCGCCGCTGAATCGCCCAGCGGACCCGATCATAGCCAAGTCGAATCCTCCCTTCGATCCCGTGCCGCCACCACCGATGCCCAAGAACGTCACGGTGGCGATCGAAATCCCGGTTCTCGAAGCGTCTCAGTTGCGACTGTTGCCAGAGGACTATCGGACTCAAATCTACAGTCAACCACAGCCGGTCCCAGGTTACTTGTTGGTCGAAGCCTTGGGAACGGGCGGGATGGGCACGGTTTACTCGGCGATTCGGCTGAAAGACAATTCAGTCGTTGCGTTGAAAACGATTCGTCCTGGCGGGGCGATTCGCGAGACCGATGTCAAACGCTTCTTCCGAGAAACGGAAATCCTGCAAAAGTTGCAGCATCAGAATATCGTGGCTTTTCACGATGTCGGCGAAGCCGACGGGATCTTGTATTTCGCGATGGAGTACGTCCGCGGTCAAGATGCCTTACAGATGATGCAAAGCGCCGATGGTCCGTTGCCGATCGCTCAGGGCGTGGCGATTATCTGCCAATTGTTGCTGGCGTTGGACTTTGCCCACTCGAAGGGTGTCGTGCACCGGGACATCAAGCCGGCAAACGTGTTGCTGACCCAGGTGGAAGGTCGCGGCGTTGTCAAACTGGCGGACTTCGGGCTGGCTCGTGTGTATCAGTCGTCGCGGATGAGTGGTCTAACGGTGATGGGTGAAACGGGCGGCACGCCGGCGTTCATGGCTCCCGAACAGATTACGAATTATCGGGACTCTCAACCGCCGGTCGATCAGTTTGCCGCCGCTGCAACGCTTTACTACTTGTTAACGCAGTCGTGCATTCACGACTTTCCGCCGGAAATCCAACAGCAACTGTTGAAGATCTTGCAGGATGATCCGGTCCCGATTACCGAACGTCGAGCCGACATCCCCCAGGGATTAGCGGACGTCATTCAACGTGCGTTGGACCGGAACCCCGCGAATCGGTTTCCTTCGATTCTTGAGTTCCGATCTGCACTGCTGCCGTATTGCAGATGATTCTACACAATTAGCTCGACGACTCATCGAGTCGAAAGGTCTTCAGCAGTCGTTCCAGAGCTTCTTCGCCATGTTCGTCAGCGATGACGGCGGACATCCGGATTTCGCTGGTATTAATCATCTGCACGTTGATGCCGGCGTCGGAAAGTACCCCGAACATCAACTCGCCCACACCGGTGTGACTCCGCAAACCGATGCCCATCACACTCAGTTTCGCGATGTTCTCATCGTAGCTGATGGTCGCGCCTGACCAATTCTCGAGAACCTCACGGAGCAAGAGCAAACATTCGCCAAGATCGCTTCGTGGCACGGTGAATGAGACACTTGCATGACCGCTGTGACTGACATTCTGCACGATCATGTCCACCATGACCCCGCCTTCGGCAACGGCCGCGAACACCTCGGCACAGATCCCCGGTCGATCTTCGAGCTGGGTTAGTGTGATCCGCGCCTGATCGCGGTCGAGTTGGACTTCACTGACTACGATGTCTTCCATGGTCGCCAGTTTCGCCACGACATCGCGTTCGATTTCCGCTCGGGTTTCCAACTCGGCGGCTGTCGTCTGATCCGATGCATAACCGACGGACGGCGAGGAGACCACGGGTTCATGCAGTTTGAAACCCGCGTGAACCACCTGGGCGGCTTCCTCGCAGCGGTTGCGGTCGACGAGTACGGATATCTTGATTTCACTGGTGGTGATCATTCCGATGTTCACGTCGGCATCCGCGAGCGAGCGAAACATCTGAGCGGCCACGCCGGTGTGTGTTCGCATCCCGACACCGACTGCGGACACTTTTGAGACATTCGTCCCATGTTGAACCCGCCCGGTGCCCAACACCTCGACGGCTTCCTCGGCAGCGGTCAGTGCTTCGGCCAAATCATCCTGGGGCACGGTGAATGTGACTTCCGCAAGACCGCCGCTGCCGACGTCCTGCACAACCATGTCGATCGCAATTTTGCGGGACGAAAGTTTCGTGAAGATCAGACTCATGACCCCTGGACGGTCGGGCAGTTCCACCAAACTAACGCGGGCCTCTTTCCGCAGAAGTGCAACTCCCGTCACGATCGGTGCATCGTCCGCGGATTGCGGAGCGATCAACGTGCCGACGCCTTCGGATTGGCTCGGACGCACCCGTAACGGCACATGATGTTTCTTGGCGAACTCGATCGAACGCGAGTGCATCACGCCCGCACCGAGGCTGGCCATCTCCAACATCTCGTCATAAGTCACATGGGGAATCAAACGGGCATCAGCGATCAGTCGCGGGTCGGATGTGTAAACGCCTTCGACATCCGTGTAAATCTCACACTCGTCCGCGTTTAACACCGCCGCCAATGCCGTCGCGGTGGTATCGCTTCCGCCACGACCGAGCGTGGTAATGTTCAACTTCTCATCCACGCCCTGAAAACCACAAGCAACGACGATGACATCCTGATCGAGCAGTTCCCGAATCCGTTTGATCGAAATACTCGCGATCCGGGCTTTCGAGAACGTTGAGTCGGTTACGATGCCAATCTGTCCGCCGGTCAGACTGACGGCTTTCTCACCGAGTGTGTGAATCGCCATCGCCATCAGGGAGACGGATTCCTGCTCGCCGGTCGACAGCAGCATATCCATTTCCCGCGCTGGCGGGGTGTCGGTAATTTCCGCAGCCAACGAGACCAATTCGTCCGTCTTTTTGCCCCGGGCACTGACCACCATCACAACTTGATGCCCGGCGCGTTTGGCGGCAACGGCTCGCGAAGCGGCTCGCATGATTTTCGTTGCATCGGCAACGCTTGTTCCACCAAATTTTTGCACAATCACTGACACGGTATCATCGCCTGCGAAATCCAGAAAAATTGGGTCCAGCCCGCAAGATAGCATACGTACCGACCGTCGAAAACGATCGGATTCGGGGAATCTTCGTGCATCGCTGACATCCGACACGAACGGCGGTAAAATCGATTCGGAAAAGCTCACTGATCGAAGGAAAACCGATGGCCGACCTCACCGCACCACGAATTGCTGAGTTTGATCGCCCCGCCGGTTCGGAATTTCAGGGCCGATCGGTCGTCATGGGGCGAAATGGGATGGTGGCGACGAGCCATCCGTGGGCGGCCCAGGTGGGGTTGGATGTACTGCGATCCGGCGGAACCGCCGTCGACGCCGCAATTGCCGCTAATGCGATGTTGGGTGTCGTCGAGCCGATGAGTTGCGGCATCGGCGGCGATTTGTTCGCCATCTGTTGGGATCAAGCTGCGGGACAACTCCACGGTTTGAACGCCAGCGGACGCAGCTCGAAGTCGCTCGATCGCAGCGTCTTCGCCAAACAGGGATTGAAGGAGATTCCGTTTTCGGGTCCGCTTTCGTGGTCGGTTCCGGGGTGTGTCGATGGTTGGGAAGAATTGCGACGCCGATTCGGGAAGAAATCGCTCGCGGATATTCTTGCTCCCTCGATCGAAACCGCTTCGCAAGGATTCGCGATTTCGGAGGTTATTGCGTCTCATTGGTTGGCGGCTGAGGAATCGCTGAGCGAATGGGCTGACTCAAAACGTGTCTACTTGCCAAACGGTGTTGCCCCGAAAGCCGGCCAGGTTTTTCAAAACCCACAGTTGGCGGCCAGTTACCGAGCGATCGCCGAACATGGCCGCGATGCATTCTACTGCGGCGAGATTGCCGGCCAGTTGGTGAAGTTCAGTCAGGCGAATGACGGATACCTCACGGCGGCCGACCTGGCGGAACATCACTCGGAATGGGTCGATCCGGTCAGCACGAACTATCGCGGCTATGACGTGTGGGAACTCCCGCCGAATGGGCAGGGCATTGCCGCTTTGGAAATGCTGAATCTGTTGTCTGGGTTCGATGTGCAAGCGATGGGGCGACGCAGCGTCGATTTCGTGCATCTGTTGATCGAAGCCAAAAAGCTAGCCTTCGCAGACCGTGCCCGGTTCTACGCTGACCCGGCATTCGCGGATGTACCGATCGCGGAACTGATTTCCCAGTCTTACGCGGACGCTCAACGCCAACGTATTGACATGTCGAAAGCCGCGACAGATGTGCCCGCGGGTGATCCGAAAATCTCGCGGGGTGACACCGTCTACGTGACGGCGGTCGACAAGGATCGCAATTGTTGCTCACTAATTCAAAGCAACTACTACGGCTTCGGTTCGAAGGTCGTGCCGGGGGATGTCGGATTTGTGCTGCAGAATCGAGGGGCGTTGTTCGCCCTCGATGATGAGCACCCCAACCGCCTGGAACCCGGGAAGCGTCCGTTTCACACGATTATTCCGGCGATGGTCACACAGAATGGCCGCCCATGTTTTTGCTTCGGCGTGATGGGCGGCGACATGCAACCTCAAGGGCATGTGCAGGTGTTGTGCAACCTGCTCGACTTTGGCTTGAACGTGCAAGCTGCCGGCGATGCGACACGCGTCCAACACTTCGGTTCCGCGACTCCTACGGGAGTTCCGCAGGAACCGGATGGTGGACGGGTCGCGATCGAAAACGGTATTCCGACCGATGTGCGTGACGAACTAACACGCCGCGGACACAAACTCACCGAAGCCCCGGGAAGCTTCGGTGGTTACCAGGGCATCTGGATCGATTGGGACAATGGCGTACTGCACGGCGGCACCGAATCCCGCAAAGACGGCGCCGCCGTCGGCTATTGAGTGTCGTCAATCAATCCGCTTCCGGCACGCGTTCGTTGACCCACGCGACGAGGGCGTTTTGCATGGAATTCACGACGGTTTCCGTGTCTTGCTTGGTTTGAGCCAAGTCAGTCATGGCACTCTTCGGTGTTTGAGCGAAGAAGTAGTATTTGATCTTCGGCTCCGTTCCCGAAGGTCGTACTGCGATCGAATACGATTCCTCGCCACGTTGTCCTTCGAAGAACAACAGGTTCCCTTCGGGTTTGGCAATCGCACTTTCGACCGAGTTCCCCGGAATGGTACGACGTTCACCGGCGCTATAATCGCGAACGGCAGTGAGTGTGACATCACCAAGTTCACTGGGCGGATTGGTGCGGAATTCGTTCAGAATTTGAACAATTTGCTTTTGCCCGGACGATCCCGTGCGAACCTGGGACTTCTGACACTCGAAGAAATAGCCGAACTCATTGAACAATTCGTCGAGACGATCCAGCAAGGTTTTGCCTTCGGCATGGAGTTCAGCGGCCAACTCCAATAGCAACAATGCCGCCACACCCGCGTCTTTATCCCGTGCGTATTGCCCCGCGAGATATCCGAGCGATTCTTCCGCACCGAAGACGAATTGATCCGGGCCTTCGGCGTCCATCGTTTGGCCGATATACTTAAACCCGACCAACAAATCGTTGATCACGCGGAACCCACGAGCTTCGGCTATTTTGGCGATCAATGGCGTGGTAACGAGAGTCTCGACCACATATCCGCCAGCGACTTTGCCTTGCTTCTTGCCCGTCACGTAGTCGGCGATCAATGCTCCAATGCGGTTGCCGGTGAGGTGTTGGAACCTGCCGTTCGCGTCCTTGACACTCACACCAAGTCGGTCGGCGTCGGGGTCGGAAGCGAGGATCAACCCAATATCCGTGCCGGAGACTTCGGCGATCGCCGGATCGAAAACTTCCGGCCGTTCGGGGTTTGGCAGATGATCGGGCACGTTGGTGAAGTCCGAATCCGCGTTGGCTTGCGGTTCGAAAATCTGCACGCCCGAGAAACCGGCATCCTGCAAAATGCGGTACACCGAAGTCGCCCCCACGCCATGCAAAGGCGTAAACATCGCGGCGATGTCACGGTTGTCGGACAGGCTTTGGCCCATCACTGCTTCAGCGTAGGCTTGGTCGACTTTCTCGCCAACAATCTCGATCTCACCGGCTTTGATCGCTTCCTCGAGATCCACCATCGGAATTTCGGTGGTTTGGTAGACGCAATCGATGATGCCTTTGTCATGCGGGTACAGCACCTGTCCGCCATGACTCCAATAGGCTTTGAAACCATTGTCGGACGGTGGATTATGCGACGCGGAGATCATCACTCCGATGTTACATTCGAGATGTCGCACGGAGAACGATAACGCCGGGGTCGAACGGAAATCGTCAAACAGGTAAACCTTCAAACCGTGGGCCGCAAACACGCGGGCGGTGAGTTCGGCAAACTCGCGGGAACGGTGACGGGTATCGTGAGCTATCACCGCCTTGCCGCCGGACTCGCCGCTTTGCTGCTTCAAATAGACAGCCATGCCGTTCGCGGACTCGGCAATCGTTCGTTCGTTGACCGTGGCGGAACCAACCTCCGCCATCAATCCGCGTCTCCCGCCGGTGCCGAAAGGAATCACCTCCCAGAACAGCAAATCCAGCCGATCGAAATCCTTGACTTCAATCATCCGCAAGACCGGATCGCGATAGGCCGCGTATTGCGGTTCCGTCATCCAGCGGGTGATGTTCTCTACCGCACCAGCGGAGAGCTTGCCGGATTCGGCTCCCTCAGACAATGTTTGTTCCCACTCGGTCGAATTCGCTGAGCTCGTCATAGAAATCTTGAACCAGACTTGAAATGCAAAGATTCCGGAATGTCCCGCACACCATAGCATGTTTGTGTGGACGATTCGATCGTACCCGATCGTGAATCGACAAGTGCCAAAGTGATTGCTTTCTGACCACACTCATCATCGCCTTCGCAGTCCGCTTTCACTAGCCCCCGCGCATTGAAGAATTGATTCAGGGGTTTTGAGGCGAAACTTCCGTGGGAATGTGAATTTTTGCAACACCCACGAAGGAGAAAAGCCATTTTGGAACAGCGAGTGCTATCGGAGGGTTTGACGTCGGAGTTTAGTTTTTTACGGATTTTTGAGAAGCGAAGGAGGCCGCATGTTTTATCACGACGGTGGCAAGCTACAGTTCCCGGTCCGCGTTGAGAAACCCAACCCAATTTTTGCAAAGGCCTTGCAGCAAGCGATTGGTGGGATTCAGGGAGAGATTCGGGTTTGTCTGCAGTACCTTTTCCAAGCTTGGGGAGCGAGAGGACCGGTGAAATACCGAGACATGCTTCTCGAAACCGGAACTGAGGAGATGGCCCACATCGAAATGCTCGCAACAGCGGTTGCACTGAATCTTGAAGGGGCTCCACTCGAGCAAGACAAAGCCGCCAAAGACCCCGTCGTCTATGCAGCGTTGGGTGGTATGAATATTCAACACGCCATCGGGACTTGCATGGCCGCGATGCCGGTCGATGCCGAAGGCGTGCCGTTCAATTGCTCTCACGTTTACGCGTCGGGCAATATTGCAGCCGACATGTTGGCAAACGCCACGGCAGAATCCACGGGACGGATGCTGGCCTGTCAGCTGTGGAAGATGACCGACGACCCCGGCATGAAAGACATGCTGAGCTACATGATTGCTCGCGACACGATGCATCAAAACCAATGGCTGGCAGCTTGGGAAGAACTGGGCGGAGCGAAAAACCATCCCATTCCCAACAACTTCCCTCAAAGCGAAGAAAACCAAGACTTCAACTACGCCTTCCAATCGTACGCCACCGAGAACTCTGGATTCCAGATTCCCGAAGGTCCGTGGACGAAAGGCAAATCGTTCGACGGTCGAGGCGAAAACAGTGTTGTCCGAATGAAACCCCTCGGAGACAAACCGAATTTGGGCAAGGCGTCTCCTAATGCTCCCGTTCAAAAGAGCCAGCAGTAGTTTCATGGGTGATCATCTTAGGACATAACGATAGGAACGAATAATCATGACAAACATGATCCGCCGGGAGGCAATCGCGACTCTTGCCAGCACAGGTGCATTAGCCTCGATGCTAGGTCGCCAGAGTGATGTGAGTGCATCGCCTGACCCAAGCAACTCGACCGCTGCTTTGGTTGAGGGAACGCTTTCATCGATTCATCGAGAAGGACGACAACTTCACGGTTTTATTGAAACTGGAATACACCAAGGACACGTTCTGTGTAGTCTGGTTCGACAAGACGAACGCAATCCGGTTGTCCAATCCGTCTTTGCAGAGCCAGTTCGACACGAGGGGAAATATGGTGTGGCCGTCACGGTTTCGTTCTTTACCGAACCGGTCGGAGACCTCACCTTCTCTCTGCTCCATGTGCCAAGGGGGAATGACAATTCCGTCAACCGACAGGTTGCTGCAGTCCGTTAGGTCGACGGAGTTTCCCATTCCACGACCGACGTGGTAGCATCAAGCGTGCTTGAAAACGAGCCAGACGATTACGTCAATCGTCTGGCCTTTTTTGCCTTATATAGAATGGGATCGTGTTTCGTGAATCAGTTCACATTGTCGCTAGTTGCAGGCTTGGCTCTTTTCTCGTTGACAACGACATATGCCCAAAGGCCTCAAGCAAGGGTGCTTAATAACGTGCAGATCCAGCGTGATTTGGAGTATGTCGAGGGCGGACACGAACGACAGAAGCTCGACATCTACATACAGAAAGACGTCGATTCGCCACAACCGCTTGTGGTCTGGGTTCACGGCGGAGGTTGGCAGGGTGGGAGTAAAGAAAGTGCCCGCCCGATGTTGCCATTGTTGCAGCATGGATATACGGTGGCGAGCATCAATTATCGACTCAGCCAACACGCAACGTTCCCAGCACAAATTGAAGACTGTAAAGCAGCCATTCGCTATTTGCGGGCGAACGCCAAGAAGTTCAATATCGACCCGGAGCGAATCGGTGTCGCGGGGGCGTCAGCAGGGGGGCATCTAGTGGCACTGTTAGGAACAACCGGCGACGTGAAAGAGTTGGAAGGAACACTTGGAAACGCAGATCAGTCGAGCGCGGTACAAGCAGTTGTCGACTTGTTCGGCCCGACAGATCTCACGCAGATGGGTGGCAGCCACAACAACCCGAATTCGCCCGAGGCGAAGTTGATTGGCGGACCGGTTCAAGAATTAAAAGCCGAAGCCGCGAAAGCCAATCCTATCAACTACGTCTCGAAAGACGATCCGCCATTCTTGATTCTGCACGGCGACGAAGATCGAGTCGTCCGTCACAACCAAAGCGAACTACTAACCGCCGCTCTTAATAAAGCTGGCGTGCCTGTGACTTTCCACACACTCAAAGGGGCCGGTCACGGCGGACCACAGTTTCAAACATTGGAGAACCAAGCTCGCGTTGTGAGTTTCTTCAATCAACATCTTAAGAAATGATTTCACTCATCAACTGAGCGAAACCGTTTGCGGATTGGTTGACGCTTCAGAAGTTGATCTTGAGTGAAGGCCATTAAATCGATCGCAATGTCGGCAAAGATGACTCGGCCTTTCGTTAGCCAAGCAGCCGCGAAAGCCCAGAGGGCGATCCATTCCAACCAGAAGATGACATTGTAGTCGTTACCGATTTGCTGCCAACGTGCGGGGAACAGAAATAGAAACGTTCCCATCGTCACCGTGCTCAATAGAATCACGACGCCACTCGTGCGGTACACAAACTTGCGTTGCGGCGAGTGGGGTTCTTGTTCTCGGTTGGTATGTTTGGAACTTGGGAAATGCACGAGGGAATAAAACGCCAACATCGTAAAAAACGCTCCACCGAAAAACGCATGCAAGTAACCGGCAATCGTTACCGGTTCCAAGGGATCGGTTTTGGCATCCAGCGGACATAACGCAACACCCAACGCGAAAACGCACCCCAGGTTCGCAGTCCAATTCTCGATCCAATCATTCCCGCGATAGCAGAACAAGAAGATTCCAATCGCGGAGAGCGTGCCGACGAAAACATCACGCAGCGGCGTATGGTAATAGCTGCTCATGTTGTCTTGAATGTCGATGCCCATCAGCCACCCAATCGGCCCTAACACAATCGGCAACAACAACCCGCTCACCCCAATCGCCCGCCGCACCCCCATATAGGAGACAACCAAAGGCTGAGCGGAACCAGGAAGTTCGGGGATCACAACTGCGCCTCTACTCGAGTTAGATCGGACGACATACGCGAAAGATGTCTAAAACTTAACGTCGTCTAAGACGCATACGACCGCTTTGAGAACCAGTTCGCCTTCAACGAAATTCATCTCGAAATATCGAATCGTCATATGGGATCTTGAAAGTTCCTCGAGGAACCATACTTCGCGATGTAGCCTCCCATCAAAATCAACCTGTATATAGCAACCAGTCTTTGGCGGAGATTGGAGCCGAAGAATTCGAAGATATCGTTCTGGAGGTCTCTGCGAAATTTGATACGTTCCGTACTGGACGCCAACCTCAATTCGCGACCGAAGTTGGAATCGACCGTCCATCCAACAACACCAGACCACTCCATTGCGTGGATAGCGCCAACAGCCTTCGATGCCGATGAGTTTCATAGACCGGTCCTCATACATCGGGCTACATGTTACTTTCACTTCCCGTACTTCGGAATTTCCGGCTCCGAGACTTCGGTCAGCAAGCGCTCGATGACGTCCTCAGTCGCTAGTCCTTCGGCTTGGGCTTGGAAGTTGGTGGAGATGCGGTGACGGAGCACAGGAATGGCGACTTTGCGGATGTCCTCGATGGAGACGCTCGGCCGGCCGTCCATTGCAGCCACAGCCTTGCCACCTGCGATCAAGTATTGCCCCGCCCGCGGACCGGCTCCCCAGTCAACCAACTCCTTGACAAACTTCGGTGACATTTCGTCTTGGGGTCGCGTGGCTCGCACCAGACGGGCCACGTAATTGACAGTAAGCGGCGCAATTTCGATTTGCCGGATCTGTTTCTGCAAGTACGTGATTGCTTTCGCCGACAACACTTTTCTCACCTGCTGCGTTTCCGTACCCGTGGTGCTCGAAAGAATCTTTTCTTCCTCGGCGAGCGTGGGATAGTCGACTTTGATGTTGAACATAAACCGGTCGAGCTGAGCTTCCGGCAATGGATACGTTCCTTCTTGTTCGATCGGGTTCTGGGTAGCGATCACGAAGAACGGCTCCGGCAACGCAAACGTCTCCTGACCGGCGGTCACCTCGCGTTCTTGCATCGCCTGGAGCAGGGCGGCCTGTGTCTTTGGTGGCGTACGGTTGATTTCGTCCGCGAGCACCACGTTCGCAAAAATCGGTCCTTGCACGAAGCGGAAATTCCGGCGGCCGTCTTCGGATTCTTCCAAGACATTCGTCCCGGTGATATCCGACGGCATCAGGTCTGGTGTGAACTGCACCCGTTTGAAAGTCACATCCAGGATTTGCGCGATCGTGCTGACCAACAGCGTCTTCGCCAACCCCGGCACCCCGACGAGCAAACAGTGCCCGCCGGTAAAGATCGCCGCGAGGATTTGATCGATCACAGTTTCTTGGCCAACGATGACCTTATGCAGTTCTTCCTGCATCAATTCGTGATGTTTGTTGAGCTTGGTCAAAAACTCGTCGAAATCGCGTTTATCCTGGGCCACGATGGTGCGGTCCTTGTTTGCTTGATGATGTGATGAGGTCCGCGGGGACGATGTGAACTGAAATCTGCCGACACACCGTTCACGCTGCCTCACAACGAAAACATTCCGCGCAATTACGCTAATTGTAGGCAAGCCGACCACAACGCACAAAGCCTCCGGGAATCAACTCGGAGGCCTTGTCACGATTGTCAAATTCAGCGGGAGACGTCTGGAGCGAAAAGCCATGCCCGTGTTACGTCATCCCAACGTCGCCGTTATGCGGCTCTGCGACGATTGTTTTTATTGCGGGATTGTTGTTGGTTCTTGTTTTCTTGTGTGTTCTCGAGTTCCGAATCGCCCTCGTCACTGTCAGAATCGACCTCGCTGGTCGACAAGCACGTCAGCACCGCGGGCAACATGACGAGTGAAACGAACAGACACCCGCCGACCCCAATCACCAGCACTAAGCCAACGCTTGCCAACCCACGATGAGCCGCCATCAACATGCTGCCAAAACCGGCCATGGTTGTGAGCGAAGTCAACGTGATGGCGTTCGCGGTACTGGCGGATGTGCGATACCGCCGTCCGCGTTGCAAACGGAAATCGTGAACCACATGCACGCCGTCATCGACACCGATTCCCAACACGAGCGGAAGCACGATGAGGTTCGCCGGGTTCAAGTTCAAACCGAAGACGGCAAAGAGACCGAACATCAACAGCCCACCGGCCACGGGCGGGACCATTGCCAATAATGCGTCTCGGAGATTCGTGTAATCGAGAATCGAAGCACTTGCGACGATCATCACCAGGTAAGCTGCAATCAGAATCGTCGGGCTGACTGGGATTTGTCGCGTTTGCAACATCATCGCCGCAAACACCACGACGGCAAACGGCGGCAACAACACGAGGAATTTCTGTTCTTTACTCAGAAAATCCATCAGCAAGACGATCAGCACCACCGCCAACGCATACAGCGAGGCATTTTGATAGCTGAATTGAATCTGACGCGAGGCTTCATAGTTCTGCAGCGGTGTCCCGGTGACATTCGGATCGACGGAACGCAGATCCTGCACGAAACTTGCCAACGGGGCCGCATCCCAGATTTCGTTCTTGGGATAAATCTGCAACAGCCATTTCGCACTTTCGCCTTCGGGCGGATTACTAACGAAGCGATTTTGCAGTTGGACCGGAAGATCATTCCAACCAAGTGGAGCGGTTTCGGTCGCTGCCAGTAACCCATGCAACTGGAACAGCAACGCGCCGGTTGCTCGTTGTTGAAACGCCAGCAAAAACTGCGATTGTTCTTCCAATGTCAACGCTTCAAAGCGATCGAGAAACTGATCGATCTTCTCCGCCGCAGCTGTCGCGTCCGGATGTTTCACCCGTTGCAATGCCTGCAGCGTGGCTTCCATATTTCGACCGACCGATGCCGGGTTCAATTGCGGCATGATCGGAATTTGACGGGGCAGCCGCGACAAACGTTGACGAAACGCGAGAATCGACGGACTTGTTTCCGCGATCGATGTTGTTGGCAATCGCGAGGCTAAATCTTCGACGCGATCCACCGTCGGCAATTTTTCGAATTCTCGTCGCAATCGCCGAGCGTCTTCGGCGGAGTCCGCAACCGAGACTGCATACAACAAGGAATGGTCGGACTGTTCGAACATGCGTTGCTGCACGTCCACCGAATCGATGCCCTTGGCCTGCAGATTCAAGAGGTTCGAATCGTACTTGATCCGCCATTCGAATCCGTCTTCCATACGAATCACTTGCGAACCAAAGCCAAGGACCAAGGCAATGGATGCAATGGTGACGATCCGTGGGAAGCGGGCGATGAAGTTGCGAAGCAGACGGAAATCGAATGGAGCAGGGAGTTGTTTCGGTTCGAGATCGCCGTCGGACAAGGCCACCAGTGCCGGCAACACGAGGAACGTGCATGCCGCACAAATGAGAATCCCGCCGCCAGCGATAATGCCCAGTTCCGCGACGCCGAGGAAATCGGTGAAGGTCGCACAGAAAAACGCCATCGCTGTTGTCAGGGCGGCAGTCACAATGCCCGTCCCAACACTCGAGGACGTTTCCTTGAGTGCTGGTCGAAGATCTTTCCCGGTTTGCCGGATTTCCAAATATCGTGCTAGGTAGTGAATCGCGAAGTCGATTCCCAAGCCGATCAAAATGACGGCGAACGACACCGATAGAATATTCAAATGGCCGACCACAAGCGTCGTATAACCGAACGTCCACGTCATGCCGACAAGCAACATGATCAGGGACAACAACGGGTGTCGGAGCCCGCGAAAACCAACGAACATCAATACCGCAACCGCGATAAATGACACCACCGAAGCGGAGGTCATATCCGATTGCGACCGTCGCATCTCATCGTTTTCCAGAACGGGGATCCCGGTGAGTCCGATTCGCGTCTCGGGGTACCGTTCGGAAACTTCTGCGATGATCTCCCGAAGCCGCGTGACGGCGGTTGTTGCACCGTCGAAACTGGAATCGGGGGTGGCGTTCGGTTTCACCTGCACGAAACCCATCGTGCCCCGTTTATTCATCAGGTACGTGACTTCCCCGGCTGCGAGAGGAACCGCACTTGGAATAATTCGCGGCCAGGGGTTTTCGAATCCGCCAGCGTTTTCGAGGCTTCCGTTCAAGCTTGCCGTCAGCTGATCGATCCGGCTCAATAACCGGTCGGTCTCGTCGTTTTTGGTCACGACTTGGTGCGGCAGTTGATCCTGTCGACGGGCCTGCGTATTGAGGTCGCGAGCGAATGTCGAGAACTGCACATCCAGCCGGGTTTGGTCCCACCGACCACTGATCGCGGAACCGTATTGCTCCAGGTTTCGCAGACCAGCCTGCAGTTCGCTAGGTGTGAAGTACTGCAGACCTTTTCGGCGTAGACGCGAAGTGTCGATCCGATAGAGCACGCCACCGAACAATTCCGGTTCGCGTTCGAGCCGAGGGCCGATGTCGTCGAGCACGTTCCGAATGAGTTCCGAATGGTTCGACTCAACGACGACCACGATGTCGGATTGATCGCCGAACTGTTCGGTGTACGCTAACCAACGTTTGTGATATTCGGCGCGTGGATCGATCAAGTCGGCGCGTTGTGTGCGGAAGTCGAGACACATCGCCGTATAACCGGCAGCAGCGAACGTCAGCAGCATCACCAGGCATAACGTCAACTTCGGATAGCGGGAAACCGCTCTCGTGACGTGCCGCAGTGTGCAGCCGATGATTCCGCCGTCCTGCTCTGAGGACTGGTTGGTATGGGGAAACTGCATCCGTGCCGAGGCCGCTCTGGTCCGGAATTCAGAATCGCTTCGGTAGCCTACCTGCTCCGAAAGCGGTGAAGTGAACGCCGAGGTGAAGGAACAACGTGTTATGCCACGTTCGTTACCGCTCCCCGGTTAGCCCGCGTGTATAGAGTGGGGAGACACGTCGGCATGTCATCTGAAATCGTCACCTTGCTCGTCCTTGCTGCAAGAGAATCAGTGTTTTGATGGCGGCTAATCCGTACCCCGCCGGAGAACTCAACCGAGCCCGCACATTCTAACGCGAAATTCCGAATCTGGGCAACGGGAGTCTGGGCTTGAAAAATTTGTTCACCCCGTACACACTCAGGCGTTCGATCGACGTTCGATCGTCCACTTGTTCCGTGTCTCGAATTCCTTGAGAAAGACGGTGCTGCGATGGCTCAAATCAATCGACGAATGGTGATGGGTTTTCGCTTTTTGGTGTTGATCGGGTTGGTCGTAATGACCGGTTGCGAAGAGAAAGCCAGTTCGAAGACTCCGCCGCGTCCACAACAATGGGGGGGCGGAACCGGATCATTCAGTTGGGTTCAACTGCAAACGCTCAATCCACAGGCGACTTTGGAAGCCGCCAAAGCCTCAGTCGGTAGTATCTTCGACGCCGACCAGAAGAAGCACGTTGTCTTTGTGATCCTCGCTGACTTCGATGGTTCGAGCAACTCAAGGAATTCAGCCAAAGACGCTTGGACCCGGGAATTCGTCGGGTCTCTCAAGAATCATGACGGCCGAAGTATCGAGTGGCGATGCGAAGCGAAAGTTCCCCCCACAGGCGAGATTCGCATCAACGACAAGACATACGACTTCAAAAAAGGCCGGCTGTTCCTCGTTAGTTCCCGCGGAAGCGAACTTGTCGTTCGGCAGATCAAACGCGATATCGACCCGCAAAAAGAGAAAGAGTCTCTTGAGAAACTGATGGAAACCGATCCGGTCTTCGCAGCTTTCCTGGCAAGGAAAGAACTGCCGGAGCGTTCGACCCCATAAACCGTTGGGTTCACCGCAAGTTTTCACGGGCGACATGATGGTGCCATGAAAAAGGCCCGCCGATGAATTCGACGGGCCTCTAAAGTCATTAGAGTTCGAAATTGTTTTACGCTTCGAACACGTCGGTCACACCAGGAACGGGAATTTCGTATTCGCCGTTGTCGTTTGGAACATGCGGTGGCGTGGTGTTCCAAGTGAGCGATTCTTCCGCCCACGGGTAGGCATCGGCCCCTTCGTTGAGAGCTTTATCCCAATCGACTGGTTTACCAGAGTAAACCGCCATCCGTCCGAGGATCGACGTCATCGTGCTATGAGCACCATATTCGCCTTCATTGTACGACGTGTCGTTGCGAATGGCGGCGAAGAGATCGTCGTGCTCGATTTGGTACGGATCTTCCCGACGTTGTTTCTTCTGGTACCGCCAGGTGTTGCCGTCCTGCGTGGTGTAGCTGCTGCCGATGTTCGAAGTCCCTTTGGTCCCTTGAGCATGTTCGGAAACGCTGTTCCAGCAGTTTCGAATGTGACGACATTGGCTGTACATCCGCGTTCCATCGGCGAATTCATACTCGACGGCGAAGTGATCGTAGATGTTCCCATAACGAGGAGCATCGCGAACTTCTCGACCGCCCATGCCATACGCACGAATCGGATAAGCGCCTTTCACCCAGCAACCGACATCCAGGTTGTGAATGTGTTGTTCGGTGATGTGGTCGCCACACAACCAGTTGTAGTAATACCAGTTACGCATCTGGTATTCCATTTCCGTTTTGACCTGATCCCGATTCCGACGCGGTTCCCAAACCCCGCCGCTGTTCCAGTACACGCGGAGAGCAAGGATGTCGCCGATGGCACCGTCTTGGAGTGCCTTGACGGTTTCCAAGTAAGCCGGTTGGTGATGACGTTGCAGACCGACACCAACTTTGAGGTTTTTCTTCTTCGATTCTTCGACGGCTTTGAGAACCTTCCGCACACCTTTGGCATCGACGGCGACCGGCTTTTCGAAGAAGACGTGCTTGCCTTTTTCAACGGCATACTCGAAGTGAATCGGACGGAATCCCGGAGGAGTCGCCAAGATGACCAAATCGATTTCGTCGAGATCGATCAGCTTCTTATAGGCATCGAATCCAGTAAACTTGTGGGCTTCATCGACTGAAACCCGCTCACCGTGTTGCTTCGAGAGCCGATTCAACGTGTTGTTCATTTGATCGTCGAACGCATCCGCGACCGCGATCAACTGCACATCGCCTTGAGTTGAAAGTGCTTGCGAAGCTGCTCCGGTGCCGCGTCCGCCGCAACCCACCAAACCAATACGGATGGTTTCATCGCCGTTGGCCGCGTACGCGCCGCGTGGCAGCACAATTTGGCTGACCACACCGGCTCCCACGGCGGCCGCCGTGGATTGGGACAAAAATTCGCGACGATTTGTCTTTTCGGTCATGGGTGACTCTCCTCGAATGGGTTGGATGGACGATGCCGCCTCGCGGAAAACCGTTGTGGAGCGGAGCAAGTTGATCGTCTCAGGAGCGCTGACAGATATCTTGTCAGAATACCGGCTTCAACAGTCATTCACAATCGAATCCTACGAAACGCTCGACCAATACGTTGTCGATCGATGCGGTGTCTGACTTGAGGAGTACCGAAAACCGTGATCCGATCTAGAATAACACGCCTTTGATGGGTTCCAATTTTTGTGGCAAATCGATTTCGTCGAGCATCTCTTTGAGATTCTGTTCGATCGTCACGCAAATCGACGAGATCGGCGTGTCCACCGGTCGATTCTCAAAGGGGTCTTCCGTGTATTCTCCGATCAGGTCGAGACTGAGGAACACGAAGTTGATGATCAACGCCAATGGTATGTTGTACAGACCGAGAGTCTCCACAAAGGCGAACGGCACGAGTGTTCCATGCAAGTACACAAAGACTCGTGAGAAGAAACTGTAAGGACGCGGGAACGGCGTGTTCTTGATCCGTTCGCTCATGCCTTGATGGTTATTGAACTCGATCAGAGTTTCATCGAGTCGAACGAAGCGGTAATCCGAGAGCCAACCGCGTTCGTAAGCGTATTGCAACTCACGCCCTTGAATCATCAGCAGATAGTTCGGGGGGTTCAGTTTGCTGAGAACTTCCGTTGCTTCTTCCGGGGAGACGAAATCACGAATGTCGTTGTAATCGTTCGAAGTCACTACCCACTCTTCGCCGATTTCGTTGTAGGCGTGTCGTTGTCGAAGAAACACGCGTAATGCGTGTAGAAAAGCAATATGTCGGTAGACGACCCGTTTCTGCCACTGACATAATTCCTTGTGGTCGGTATTGTCCTGCGAAATACTCAGCGTGACCACTTCACGTCCCCACGCTCGGCTGTAATTGACGAGCAACCCCCAAATTTTCCGGGCTTCCCACCACCGGTCGTAGGCACTGTTGTTTTTGAACCCCAAAAAAATCGCGAGTGCCGTACTCAGTAACGCGACCGATTCAAATGGGATCGTCAACGTCTTGAGCTCTAAATGGTGATGCAGCACATAGACACTGACAGACAACAGCAGGAAATAAATCAAGCTCCTCCATGTATAGAAGAGGATCGGAAGGAGATTGATGTTCTTGTTGAGAATCATCCGTGAGGTTCCGGGGGGTTGGAAGAAAACGACACTCAGAACAAGCACTCGTTCTGGGAATGTGCAACACAATGGTTGTATGCAACCATGCGAGAATCGCAAGTGTCAGATGTCGAGAATCCGTCGTCGAAAATGACATTCGAATTCACTCGAAAGCCCACTGCTCAAGGTAGACATGAGCCAGCCAAACGGGCATCCCGGTCTTTCGATCACGAAGATGCGAAAGTTCTAGCAAAAAACTCGGCACACGTCCCCGATTGCGGGTCCGTGTGCCGAGTAGGGCCAGGAAAGCCGTGGCCTTCCGGTTTCGACGAGACACAAAAGTGTCTCGATTAAGCAGTCAATCACACTAGTTGTTGGCTCGTTGCAGAATTCGTGCGTGTTCGGGCACGACGGGGTCGAGTTTCAGCTTCAAGCGTTCTTCTTCCGTAGGCGGCGTTAGCGGTCGCACGATTCGGAACCCCACGTGGGTCCCGTCGGTGTAGTACCACACGCTTTGTGGAATCTGTGGGTCTTGGATTTTCCAATCTTCCGGCATCGATTCGTAACGAGCGGCACTTCGGTGATGTTCGGGTTCGCCATCGTACCATTGCGTCCATGATCCACCTCGCACCACGCGAACTTCTTCCGTGCGGGGAATGTTGAGCGGATTCATCACCACGCCACCGTTTTCTTTGGCGATCACACTGAGTTTCTGATACCAGTCGGCGTCGTACTCATCGAGACAGTACTCCGCGACGTTGCCGTGAATATCGTACAAACCGAAAGGATTCGGTTTCTTCAGACCGACTTTGTGGTAATTCACTTCCCGTTCGAGACCCGAATTCCCGAGATACCAGGAATACTCGCCAAGTTGTCCGGGATCATCACCGAACGAATACGCGGTCGTCGTGCCACCACGAGCGGCGAATTCCCATTCCGCCTCGGTCGGCAAACGGTAGTAATGACCGGTTTTGGCACTGAGCCATTTGCAGTACATCTGGGCGGCCAACGGCGTCATTCCGGTGGCGGGAAAACCATCGTGACCACTATTGAAAGTCATGTCGGTGTACGGTTTCGTCGGTCGAGTGACCGCATCGGCAACTTTATCGCGATCGGTTGACGGAAGCTTCAGTTTCTCCCGACGAAGCACATCAAGATCGAGATTCCAAATCTCATATTCATCCCAGGTCACTTCACAACGTCCCATCCAGAATGGGCTAACTCCCACCTTGACCTGTGGGCCTTCGTCTTCCTCGCGACCCGGTTCATCCGGCGGACTGCCCATCAGAAACGTTCCGCCCGGAATCGGCACCATATCGAACGATACGGTCGTGCCGGGGATGGTTTGGCTGTACGCTTTCATCTCCTCAGCGGTTTTCGCTTCGGCGACTTCCGGATTTTCAGAGGCATCCGGGAATTTCGCGATTTCCTCGGCGAAGCCCACAGAGACAATGGAAAAACATGCGATGCCAGCAAATGCTTGCATCAATTGACGACAGGCGGTTACGTTCATAACTGATGAAACCCTCGGAGAGAAAACAGATGAATTGCCCACTCGCGTTAATTTCGAGCACGCGAAACGACCGTCGGGTAGGGAAATCCAATGACTTTAAGTTGAGATGGGGATTCGTCTTCTGGCTGGCACTACTAACGAACCCAATTCAGGCGGCTAACGATCCAACGCCCCCGACCACGTCACTTCAGGAGTTCACGTTCCGTGAAGTCCGGATGGGGGTTGTCTTCACACTCCGATTGTACGCACCGGACGCACCGCGTGCAAACTCAGCAGCAAAGGCAGCGTTCGACCGGGTTCGCGAGATCAACAATGCCCTCAGCGATTACGACCCTGACAGCGAACTCAGCCAACTCGGTCGTCGATCAGGCCCCGGACGGCCAATCCCGGTCAGCGACGATTTGTGGACCGTCATTACGGCGGCAAATCACCTTTCTCGACAATCCAACGGAGCCTTCGATGTGACGGTCGGCCCGGTCGTCAAACTATGGCGATCCGCCCGAAGACACCAGAAACTGCCGGACGCAGCGACACTCGAGGCCGCTCAGAAACGGGTCGGATACCAGCAGATCACGCTTAATGCAGAACAGCAGTCCGTTGAACTGGGAGTCGAGGACATGCAGTTGGATTTTGGTGGAATCGCCAAAGGATACGCGGGCGACGAAATGCGACGAGTCTTAAAGGAACATGGCGTCACGCGTGTGCTCATTGATGCGAGTGGTGACTTGGTCGTTGGCGATCCGCCACCGGGCGAAACCGGCTGGCGAATTGCCATGGCTCCCGTTTCTGACGAAAACGCAGACCAGAAAACGACTTCCGATAAACCAACCGTTCTCTGCCTGCATAACATCGCGGTGGCCACCAGCGGCGACGCCTACCAATTCGTGGAAATCGATGGCGTGCGGTACTCCCACATCGTAAATCCTAAAACCGGCATTGGATTGACCCATCGCAGCACGGTCACCGTCATCGCACCGACCGGCATGCAAGCGGATAGTCTCGCGTCGGCATTGAGCGTCTTGGAATGGAATGCCGCTTGGAAGTTCGTTGAATCACTGGAAAACGTCGAGGCATTCATCGCCCGCAACGATTCCCGATCCAAGCCCGATGTCCCCGAAATTCGTCAGCGAGCGTCAACGAAATTTCGTGACTACTGTTGCAAAACGCCTGATCGATGAAGACTTGCCGAATTTTCCGTCAGGCCGGTTGCCGGAGTGAATTTCGGTTGTCACGATAATATTGCCGGAGCGGTCCGCCAGACTGTATCCGTCGATTTCTAACTGACCTACGATCACGTCAGGCTTGACCTGACCTTCGAGAAATTTCCGTCGTGAAAATCCGTGAAGTGAACCGAAAATCGATCTGCTGGCCGTTGGTCGGCTGCCTGTTAATGCTGATCGGTTGTTCGTCGAAAGATGCCGACGAGGCCACCGAACCGCCTAAACTGGTGTTCCAAGGGCAATCGGTCACGATCCGTGTGCCGCCCGATACGAACTTCGCCGAATACTGGGATTTGACACTGGCGGAGTGGCGGGGGGCAACCGGCGCAGAAGCGAACATCATCGCGGATGAATCCTTGCAGGCGCCGAAGCAATCCGCAGATGTGTCGGTGATTCCGTTGACGGAATTGCCACAATGGACCGAACAAGACCGGCTCGCTTCGCTACCGACGTCGGTTCAAGATGGCTCGGCGCTGAGATGGCTCGATGTGTTCTACGGCATCCGGGAACATACCGCACAAATTGGAGGTGCCCCACGCATCATTCCGGTTTCAATGCCGGTTCTCGTCGCGTATTACCGTGCGGACCTGCTGGCAGCCAAAGACTTGGAACCGCCGAAAACTTGGACCGAATATCAGCAGTTATTGGCCACGCTCGACGAGTGGGCACCAGGATTGACCGCAGTCGAGCCGTGGTCTCCCGAGTGGCGAGCGACGACATTCCTCGCCCGCGCCGCTGCAGTCGCGAAACCGGCTGATCAACTTTCGTTCGAGTTCGACATCCGCACCGGGGAACCGCTCATCGCGACATCGGGTTTCGTCGCCGCCTTGGAACTTGTGCAGCAAGCCCGAGAGCATCTTGCCAAGGATGTGGTGAATTATTCGCCTGCGGATTGTCGCCGAGAGTTACTCGCAGGGCGGGCAGCCATGGGAATCGCTTTGGAGTCCGCACCGAACGGTCAACCGGTTCCATTCGGGCCGCAGACGAAAGAAAGTCCATCGGACAACACACGGGCGGAGGATGTTGCCCTCACGATCGAACCGCTCCCCGGCAGCGTGCAAACATACGATCAATCGAAATCGACCTTCCAATCATCACCGGCAGACAGTCCGCATACAGTGACGTTGACCGGATTCGCAGGGCTATGCGTCGCGGTTTCCAAAAGTTCCGCCAGCTCGCAGGCTGCTTGGGACCTTGCGTTACAACTCACTGCGAAAGAATCCGCCCAAACGTTTCCACCGCCATTCGGCAGCCCTGTTCGGGAATCACAGGTCGACACGCCGGGAATGTTCGCCGGTCAGACATTGCGACCGGAAGAGCAGGGTGGGTGGATGAATGCCGTCAGGACCAGTTTGTCGTCGGGCCAGTGCATCAAGGAGTTGCCGGTGATCGGCCGAAAACGGTTCCGCGATTCACTGTCGGTCGGACTAAACGCTGTTTGGGAGGGTGATGTCGACAGCCAAGACGTTCTCCAACAAGTCGCCGAGGAATGGCGTGTCATCACCCAGGAGCTAGGGTCCGAAGCCGTCCGCAAAAGTTATACGCGGGGTCTCGGTTTCCCGGCCCCGTGAGCGTCGACGTTGAGCTTTCTTTTTCTTCGAATCCTAACTTGGAGCCGAAAATTGATGTCCCACTCTCTACCGGACGCCCTTCAATCGCGGTTAACGGAGCATGGTCAAACCCATGTGCTTCGATGGTGGGAAACCTTGGATTCCGATCAACGAACCGCGTTGCAAACGCAGTTGGAAGCGATCGACTTTCCCATGCTTAATCGTTGGCTTTCGGCGAAGTCGGCGGATGAGACGGATACGCCTGCCGCGCGGGCTCAACGTGCCACGCCACCGGCCGAGATTGTTCGACTGCCGAATACGGCGTCAGAATTGAAAGCCTTTCAAGCCGCCGAAAACGCCGGCAACGATTTGTTGAAAGCCGGGCGGGTCGGTGTGATTCTTGTTGCCGGCGGGCAGGGCACGCGGCTCGGGTTTCCGCACCCCAAAGGCATGTTCCCTGTCGGCCCGGTCAGCCGTTCCACGCTGTTTCAAATCTTCGCCGAGCAAGTCGCCGCTCGTTCTCGTGACGCCGGTGCGATCATTCCGTTCTACATCATGACCAGCGAAGCCACGCACGCGGAGACCGTCGCGTTTTGGGAATCGCAGGAGTTCTTCGGTCTCGACCCCAGTGCCGTCCGCTTCTTTCAACAGGGCACGATGCCCGCCGTCGATGCGGAGTCGAAAAAACTGCTGATGGCTGAACCGTACCGACTGTGCACCAGCCCCGACGGTCACGGCGGAATGCTCGCGGCCTTGGAAAAAAGTGGCTGCCTGGATGACATGCAGCGACGCGGCGTCGATCGGCTGTTTTACCATCAAGTCGACAACCCAACCGTGAAAGTCTGCGACCCCGCGTTTCTGGGTTTCCACGAACTGCGGGGTTCGGAGATGTCCAGCAAGGTGGTGCCGAAGCGTTCGGCTGAGGAAAAAATGGGAATCGTGGTCGCGGTTGACGGCGTGACGCAGATCATCGAGTACAGCGATCTGCCCACCGATGTTGCCGCCCGCACCGATTCGAACGGCGATCTCGAACTCTGGTGTGGCAGCATTGCGGTGCACGTGTTCTCTCGCGATTTTCTGGAGCGACTCATCGTCAGCGACGCCGCCTTGCCGTTCCACTTAGCTCATAAGAAAGTCCCGCACCTCGACGAGAACGGCAACCTAGTTGAACCGGAATCGCCGAACGCGATCAAGTTCGAACGCTTCATTTTCGACGCACTCCCGCAAGCGAAAACCGCGCTCGTGATGGAAGCCGACCGCGCCCGCGAATTCAATCCCGTCAAGAACGCCGAAGGCGACGACTCCCCCGCCACCGCCCGCGCCGCCATCAGCCGCATCGGCAAAGAATGGCTCCAAGCCGCCGACCAACCCGTCCCCGAATCCGCCACCATCGAAATCGGCCCACTGTTCGCGTTGGATGAAGAACAACTGAAAGCACGGTTTGAGTCGAAGACTCAATTCGCGGGACAGTCTTATTTTGGTTAGCGTAGGACAGCCCAGAAAGATTCTATTTCAGGGCTGCAGAGCAGACGCCAGTAACCTGTAGGTCAGGCTGTGCCTGACAATCCATGGTTGCAGATCTTAGCACATATTGTGTCAGGCACAGCCTGACCTACGACTGCTGCTGACACAACACATTGTCGTTCTTTGCATCAAATTGACAGCCGTGTGTCCACACGCCACCATATACACACAAGAACAGATACCGCCAGATCAGGGGCGTCGCAATGTCGTGTTCACTCAAAGAATTTCTGCATGCTGCTGAAATCCATGAAAGAAATGCAGCTCGACTCTTGTTTTGGAGTGTTGGCGGGCTCTTCGGTTGTCTGTTTCTCGCGTTGATCACATCAGAAGTCGTCAAGTTCTTCACAACTTCTCCGTTACCAAAATTCATTGCCGCCGGTGGGTTCGCGCTCGGGCTACCGTTGCTCTTTTTCTTACTGTCACGTA
Source organism: Thalassoroseus sp. (assembly GCF_984380535.1). NCBI lineage: Bacteria > Pseudomonadati > Planctomycetota > Planctomycetia > Planctomycetales > Planctomycetaceae > Thalassoroseus > Thalassoroseus sp. Next base: position 36,994 of record NZ_CFHRBF010000024.1, on the reverse strand, counting down.
TGGAAAAAGAATACCGGAAATTTCCGCAGTTAACATGCAGTCATTGCGGAAAGTCTCTTGCTTCGGGAAAGCGAATTGTGATTGCATCACGAAACTGTTTTCACTGTGGGCAAACAGTTATTGAACCATCAGAAAACCCACCATGCGATCAATCAATTGCGTCAGATTGAGGCTGACGATTTTGTGAACACCATACGAGAAGCATCACACTGTACATCAGATGACTGGTCGCAGACCTAGAAACACTTTGCGTCAGGCACAGCCTGACCTACGGGTTTTCTTTGACTAACCATTGGACCGCGAGTGGGATTAGGTCGTGTTGGCCTTTGGTGGATTCGGGGTGGGGGCTGAAGCAGAAGACTCGGCCTTGGCCGAATTGGCTGCGGACGGCGGCGGATGTGCCGACCATGACGCCACGCGGGGCGCCTTTCTTGGCGATCTCGGTGGCGAAGATGGCAAGACTTTCGTAATTGGGCACGGCGGGGTCGTCCCATTCTCTGCGTGCCAACAACGGCCCCTGTCCGTAGTACAGCGTGAGTTCGTCGCCCTCCCGGCGGAAAAGTTCCGAGCCTGCGGGGGAGAGTTGCAGTTTCACTTCGCCGGTGCCACGTGCCCAGTGCAGACGGTCAAGAACTTTCGCATCGATCAGATTCAGTGACCACGAGTAATCGTTGGTCGCTAAGTAGGCACCGGCACAGATCCCGAGATATCCGCCACCGTTCTGCACGAACGTCCGAACCGTCTCGCGGCCTTCTTTCCCCAGGGCTATACCCTGTTTGCTGCCGCTGCCGCCGGGGTGAATCAGCACATCAACGCCCGACAACTCACCGTCGCGGATTTGCTTGGCCGAGATTTGCTGGACTTCGAACGTTGCTCCCTTCAGCGATTCCAACGCTGTCGTCAATTTCTTCGCGCTTTTCCCGGTGCCTTCGTCTTGGAAAATCGCCACACGTACCGGCATTTCCTCTGCGGAAACTGTGGCCGAAACCAGTACGAACACTTGCAGCCAGACAACGCAAATCTTCGACATGAGTCAGGAACTCCGGAATTGATCAAACTCGCGTGCGAAACTTTTTATACAGCGATCGGGTTGGGTTCACCACGCCCCATGTCAAGAATTCACAAACTGTACACTTGCATCCAAACACGCCTCTGACTCCAATGGGCACGGTTGCTCGAACGAACTCAAATTCTGGGAGTCGATTGATGGGACGTCGCGAATCTTATGTTCCTTATCAGTTTTGCTGGGTGGACTTGATGTCTCACGGGCTGATGGAAGCTCATGATTTCTACTGCGAATTGTTCGGTTGGACGGCAGAAGAACAAGACACGAACAATGGCCCACCATATTACATCTTCAAGAAAGACGGTCACGATATCGCGGGACTCGGCGAAATGACCGGCGAGATGCGAGAGGGTGGTGCTCCACCACATTGGAACAGCTACGTCCACACACCGGACTTGGATGCGGTGCTCGCGAAGGTCCCGGAAGCCGGTGGTAAGGTCACCATGCCCGCCATGCAAGTGATGACGGCCGGCGAAATGGCTGTCATCGCCGACCCCGAAGGTGCGATGGTCGCGTTGTGGAAACCGATCGATCACCCGGGTTCCGGCTGGGTTAACGATGCAAATACCTGGGGTTGGAACGAACTCATTAGCCGAGACATCGAAGCGTCTCAGGCGTTCTACAGTAAGGTGTTCGGTTGGACCTTCGATGAAGATGAATCGATGACCGATTACGTCATCATCAAAAACGGCGAGCAAATGAACGGCGGAATCTTGCCGTGGCGACAAGAAATGGGAGAGATTCCCTCGTTCTGGAGTGTGTACTTCACAGTCGAGGACATCGAGAAGGCAACCGCCAAGATCAGCGAACTCGGTGGCAACTTAATCCAACCGGTCATGGATCTACCGGTTGGCAAGTTGGGTGTCGTCGCCGATTGTCAGGGGGCAATGTTCAACATCATCCAAATGAACGGCCCCGTGGACGACTAGGGCAATTCCTAGTCTCTAAAGCGGTCGGTTTCGAGGATCGAGGATCGCATTCGGTTTGCCATCCTCTATCCTCGATCTGCCATCCTCACTTGCAAGTCCCTCTCAGCTTGAGAGCTGTGTAGTTCCACGGGACCAGTTTCGCGTTGACCGGGTCTCACGCGACGCGATTGGCTTCGAGTAATGGATGGTGTCCGGGGAGCCAAATGGGTTCAATGCCGAGGGACTCGCAGTATTGGGCCTGATGCATGTGACAGGTCAGCAACAGCACTTGGTGTCCGCGTTCGGCAAAACGGTGCAGGGTTTCCACGACGGCGGCGGTCCGTTGGTGATCGAAATTCACCAGCACATCGTCGAGAATCAGAGGCAACTCGATTCCATCCTCCGCGAATTGTTCGACGAGTGCCAACCGTATTGACAGGAACAGTTGCTCGCGGGTTCCATTGCTGAGGACTTCGACTGCAGAACTCTGCCCGGCTTCGTCCTCAATGAGCAAATGTTGTCGATCGATGGGGCTCCAGATACGTCGATAACGTCCTTCGGTAAATTCGGCCAGGAACTCCGATGCGAGACTCAGCGTACGGGTTTGGCCATCTCGTTCCAAATGCGACCGCAATCCCGAAACCGCATCCGCGGCTGTCTCGGTTGCGACCCATTGCGAAACGGTTTGCTGTAGTTGCAAGCGGGCGTTCGCTAATTCGCGTCGCAAGCGGGTGCCGGTGCGGTCTTCCGCGAGCGTGGCCAACTCCTGCTTGACGCGGCCCAGTTCTTCGCTGCGTTGTTGCAGTTCGGACTCGACGCGTTCGAGTTGCTTCGTCAACGACTCCCGACTTTCCCGGCTCAGGTTGGCATCGTGCGAGTGTAAATCTTCTTCGACGATCGCCAGATCCGGTGCTTCCTCGCGAGCGGATTCAAGCTCCAACTTCGCCATCGCGATCAACTCTTCGAGTTCCTCGCGACGCCCGCCGCCCCAATTCTTCGACTCGAATTCTTCACGCGACGATACGCCGATGTCGGCCAACAATTCTCGTCGTCGTTTTCGCAAGGCGATCATGCGACGTTTGAGTTGCATGGCCTCCTTGCGGTACTTGCGGGCAACTTTCAACAGTTTTTGACGCTCACTGTCGTCGACTTCGGGCGTCGCGATGGACGCCGGTGCGGACTGCGGTTTGCTCTGTAATTGCGTGAGTTCACGTTCCCATCGTGAGAGTACATCGAGCGGATGGGCGTAGTCTTCCTTGTGCCGATTGAATTGGCGGCCGGTCGTTTCGATTCGCCCGCGGTATTGCTCCAGGCGACGTTGGGCATCGCGGGCCGCATTCTCACTGAGGTCCCATGCGTACTTGAACTCTCTCACCTCGGTGACCTGCTGCCAGGTTCGTAAGGCGTCGTCGACGTTCACCGTCTCGGGCAGTCGAACTTGTCGTACACCGTCACACCAAGCTTGGCGAGCCGCATCGTGTTCCCGTCCGACCGCCTGAATACTTTTCCGCATGCGACCGAGTTTTTTTCGATCCCGCTTCAACCGCCGCTGCACGGAAACCAGTCGTTTCAATTCGGAGAGTCGTTGAGATGCCCGAGCAATCAACTGAGCTTGTGGCCCTTCGGGATGACCAGAATCCATCCGACCATTCGGGAGGCGATGGTGAATCACTTCGTGGATGTCCCGCAGTTCGGCCTCGTGGGTGCGAATACGCATCCGCAATTCTGCGAGGTCTTCGTGCAAATGACCTTCGGAGTGATGCTGGAAACCTCGTGCGATGAAGAAACCAGCGAGCCCGATCAACGCCAGAATCAAACCAGCAATGCCGTTGGTCGTGAGTCCGGTGATAAACCCGATCGTGGAGAGTATCGCTCCGCCGATACCCAGGAATAACAGGAACCCCGGTCCCCACGGCGGCAAATCCGGTCGACTTTCTAAGCGGGCCAGTTCGCGTTGCAGGTTCGAGATGCGTTGATCGACTTCGCTCTCTCGAAGCTGAAGTTCCGCCAGTCCCTCGCCGTCAGCCAACTGACGTTTTGCTTCGACGATCGCTTCTTTCAGAGTCGATTCGGGCAGTTGACTGATCGCCGCATCGAACTCACTTTGGAGTTTGTGACATGCGTCAGCCGTCTTTTTATATTTCTTCTGCATGCGATCTTTGCGGACGGCCAACGAGCGGAACTTCTGCCCGGCATCCGCTAAGCGATGGTATGCGGAATGACTGGCGTCGATCGAATCCAACCGATCAGCCGACCAATCTGCACCGAGAGTGCGAAGTCTCGCTTCGAATTCGGCCTTCTTGCGAGTTGCCTCGGTTTGTGATTGTTCCGCATGCCGGGCGGCTTCGGCGATGATCGGTCGCTGGGCCACCAAACCTTGCAACACAAACATTTCTTCCGTCCAGGGAGACGGCGTGCTGGTTTCGGCGGTGTGAAGCACCTTCGGCTTTGCGGCTTCCGCCTTCTTTCGTGCGGAAATCGCTCGTCGACGGGCACTTCGATACTGTGGTTTCAGTTCGGCGAAATCGAGATCGATTTGCTCGATGACACTCCAATCAAACTTCGGAGCCGCGGGGGTTTTGGGCAGCGTTGCCAGTTCCCGTTCCAACTCCCGCAATTCTCGCCAGGGTGTGGCAACTCGGCTGACGATCTCGTGGCCTTGCAGTTGCTGACGAAGACCTGCTCGTTTTGCCTTGAGCGATTCGATCTGCGTTTCCCATTCGGCCTGTTTCGCGAGGAGTTTGTTGTACTGGCGTCGCTGATCACCAAGCCGATGTACCGCTGCGTCGAGTTCCTTCATTCGCGAAAGTTGTCGCAGCAACTCACCACGATGACGGTTCGCCACGAAGAACTGTCGTCGAAATTGGTCGGCTTCGGAGAGCAGCTTGACAAGTTCTCCACCTTCCGGGCCAAGAGTCAGTCCGTAGATGCGTTTGGCAACTTCGGCGTCTTGTAGCGTCGAAAGTTCTTGAAGCTCGTTCAAACCGATTGCGAACACATGCCGAAAGGTTTGCTCGCCGGTTTCGCTGAGGATATGTGTCAACTTGTCTTGTGGTGACAAGTTCTGGAACTCGCGGGGCAACAACGACCGACCGGCCACATTCGCCATCGAATCTGAGACGCGATCGACCGACAGCGTTCCTCGGCCGTCGGCGTCTGCATGACGCGTCACTTCAAACTCGTGCCCGCCATGCATCAGTCGAACCGAACCGCCGAGAATCGCGGATTCGTTTTCGAGTTCATGTTTGCCAAGTTCGGTGCGGACCGATGTCGTTTCAAACCCGTAGAGTGTGCCACGGATGAAGCGAAGTAATGTGGATTTTCCCGCTTCGTTCGGGCCATAAACCACATTGATGCCCCCCGGACGCAACGGCATCGCCAGACGTCGCCAGACACCGAAACGATCGATCTGAATATCGGTCAATTGCATGGTTTGGGTCCTTCCATGACACCAATCCCGCTGGAAGATCAGCAGGGGTTTCCCGGATGCAGCGTCTGTGGTTACTTGTCCAAATTCGCTTCGCGTTCGAGCCAGTCGTTGCCAATGCACCAGGCGAGTTCGCGAATGACGGTGTCATCGCGAGTATCGAGCATACTCTCTAACAATTCCCGTCCACCCACGACCTGTTCCGCCTCGGGAACCGCCTGCCAATGATCTGCAAGCCGAGCGGTCAACTCGTTTTTGGTGAGGGAATCCTGGGATTCCAATCGACTCGCAAACCGGCCCGTGAGAGTTTCCTCAGGTGATTCCGTCTTGCTTCGCACGAGTTGAATCGCATGGCACAAATGCGGATCTTCCGGTGGTTCCGCAGTCAGGACGACATCATCCAAAAGGTTCTGACGTGTCGTTCGGTCTCGCAGCGAATTCCACAACGAACCATTGCCGCGAAGTTCCCACTGGATCAGTAAGATATCTTCGTCGTTAGTGGTCGAGGGTTCTAACAGAGCTTCAGCCATTTTCGTTACGAGATCGTCCCGTGTGATCTCTTTCGGAACCTGAATACTGTAGTTCTGAAATTGCACGCTGCTCGTCGGTAACACGGTTTCATGACGTTGACCGTCAGGGCGAACCTCGACGAGTTTGACGCCGCATCGGGTTCGTTCCGACGACTTCAACGGTTGAGTCGTCAGCGGATCGACAATCGAAAGACCTTGGTTTTGTCGCTTCAAGTTCGACCGGAACCGTTCCCCTTGAGATGCCCAGGTGAGGAAATTGAACCGTGTCGACTCCTTGACAACTTCCGGTTCTTCAACGGATGGAGTGGGTTCGGCTTCGATATTGCTGGATCGACGAGCCCAGGACGGTCGTTGCCAGTCGATTTCGTCCGCAGGTTCTTTGGAGCCTGTCTCCGCGACAGTATTCTGACGTCCCAGCGATTTGACGAATAATGGAGACGTGATCACACCGATCTGAAACGGAGACACATGCCGATGGTGTCCGTTGGTCGCCCCGTTCGTGTGACCGTTAACGTAGGGAACTGCATGTTCTAACTCTGATCCTGTCCACACCGTTGCAATGCACTCGTGATCCCGATAAACGGGCAGGGTGGCACCGGCTTCGCAGATTGTCACGTTCTCCGGCAACTCGGGAATTGCCCGCCATGTCGGGAGAGGTGCTTCATCGCTGGGAATGACATAGACCGGAATGTCTTCAGCGGCAAGCGTTTGCAGACCGTCCACCAATGCAATGCGAGCTCGCAGGCTGAGGTCCGTTTCGATGAACGTTGCTCCGCTCAGCAACACGAAATCGACTTGCCGATCGATCGCGGTGTGGATTGCCAATTCGAAAGCCGTCAGCGTGGCATCTTCGAAGTGTTCCAAAAGGTGCGTCGGAACGTCCCCGGCATATTCCAAAGGGCAATCTAACCGGGCATCGGCGATGTGCAGAAATGTCAGCGAAGCAAACGTCATGGCAGATTCCTTCCCGCCATCCTGAAAACAATCCGTGTCAACAAACGCTCATAGGCGAGGTCGAACTTGAGCGTTATTCGCAAAGTCTAGCGAAATTGTAAAAACGTTAAAAGACCGGATCGTCTCGCTGCCGTAGTCGACGTGATCCGGTACAATTTGCCCAAAATCACTGACAATGAACGCCTAAACACAAGCCGATCCGATCATGACGCACCCGTTTCTGCAAATGTTGACCGTAGGCTTGGGCGGTTTCTTCGGTGCAATTGCCCGGTTTGCCCTGACAGGAATGGCCCGGCGTTGGCTACCCAGTTTTCCGCCGATCGGCACGCTTCTGGTCAACGTGTTGGGATGTCTTCTGATCGGAATCCTGATGGCGTGGGTCGAGGACATCCCCCGCACATCCGGTCGGCAACCGCTTCCCGATGTGGTCCGAATGATGCTCGTCACCGGCATGCTCGGATCGCTGACGACATTCTCGACATTCGGTTTCGAAGCCGTCGAACTCATGCGAGAATCGCGTTGGCCGTTGGCATTCGCATATGTTGCAGGAAACCTGTGCATCGGGTTCGGTGCGGTCGTTTGTGGACGACTACTTGCTTGCAGAATCTGGGGTTAGTCTTCGTCCGTCACTTTCGCGGCAACCACTCAAGAGCTTCCTTCGCTGCCCGAACAACGTCTTCTTGCCCGATTTCGACACGTCCATCGGAATTAAAAAGGTATGTCGGTTCCACGCTGGTCAGTCGAGTGGCCTCGATAATCGCTTGTTTGGACGACGGATCATCAAAGTAATGCAATCCCCAAATCGCTCGAATTTTCTCAAGTGCTTTGCCATTCTTCAACGCGTTGAGGAAGTGATCTCGCCGCTCCGAAGTAAATGGCACAATCAACACATAGGTTTCGCCACCCGATTCCAACGGAAAATCTGACGGAGCGTTAACTCCCGACTTGCGGGCATGAGCGACCCGTACGTTGGGCTTGATGATCGGCGTCGGTTTCGCAGCCAAGCGTGCCAAAACCGTTTGCAGCAGCATCTGCTCCGAGAGCAGAACCTTGCCATACTGAGTCGTGCCGTAGTAAACATCCATCAACTTCGGCGAATCTCTGGGGACGCGGCGTCCAATTTCGATTTCCTCGAGCAACTCGTTCGTTCCACGAATGAAGTACAGCCGAATCGGTCCTTCTGCCGGTCTTTCGAAATAGTAATAGCCGTCGAATGCGGAAGGGCTGAGCGGAAACTCAATTTGAGCGGTCTCGCCTTTGTAGGTGTGCAACAACTTCGGTGGATCCGACGGAGACAGTTGGAAAACGGCGATTACGTCGGCATTATCGACCAGCCATTCAACTGTCCGAAGTCGGTATTGATTGAGATCGGCGAACGCTACGGTCGTATTGCCGAACAGCATCCATATGCCGAACAAGGCCGTTGTCGATTTCATCTCAAGAACCTCAAGTTCCGACAGACGATTAAAAGTCGCTTCACATCATAACAATAACAATAAACCGCGGATGCCGAGCTTTCGCACATCACCCGCATCATTGAAACGTCCGCACAATTGTTTCAATCCGCAAAGTTTGGAACCGAGTTGCTGAAAATCAACGGATCAGATGTGCGACTGCCGGCTGATGTGGGGACGGACCGCAAACTTGGGATGAGACCGTCTCCTTCTCGATTCCCACTTGGGCCGCCCTTCGCTCATGATCGGTATTCTCGTCACCTATTCGCTGACGCTGTTCGGCACCATTGCCGGGTTGGTGGTACCGTTCTACGGTTTGCTGGCGTATGTGGCCCTTGCGATTCTCAAGCCGGAAGCCCTGTGGTCATGGTCGGTCCCCGCGAGTAACTACAGTCGCATCGTGGCAATTTCGATGCTCATCGGTTGGGGACTTCGCGGTTGTGGCGACTGGCGACTCGGCAAAGCCAAGGGCATCACCCTGGCGTTGTTAGGCTTTTGGTTTTCCAGCATCTTCGGAGCTGCCACTTGCGAATTCCCGGAAGCCGGTTGGTACTTCGCATCGCAAATCGGCAAAATTGTTGCGCCGTTCATCGTGGGAATCACGACGGTCCGCACGACAAAACAGGTCCGTATCCTCGCATGGGTGATTCTCATTTGCCAGGGTTATATTGCGCTGCAAATGAACCTGTACTACTTCGGCGGTTACAACAAATTGAAAGAAGAAGGCTTCGCTGGGCTGGATAACAACGGCTACGCGATTTCGCTCAACGCGGCCATCGGACTGGCATTTTTCCTCGGTCTATATGAAGAAAAACTGTGGAAGAAAGGCATCGCGTTCTTCTTCTGGTTTTTGATGGTCAACGCCGTGATGTTCAGTTATTCCCGCGGCGGAATGCTAGCGTTGTGTATCACTGGCGGCGTCTCGTTTCTCCTCATTCCGAAGCGATCGACGCATTATGTCATGCTTGGGTTGGCCATTGCGTTGGGTGTCAGATTAGCGGGCGAGGAAGTCACTGAACGCTTCATGACGATTTTCGCCGAAGCCAGAAACCGTGACCGCTCCGCGGAAAGTCGTCTGGAACTCTGGACGGCATGTTGGCAGGCGATGATCGAAAACCCGCTATTTGGAATCGGGCCGGATCATTTTGAACTCAAGGCTCATACGTTCGGATTCAAAAAAGGAAAAGCCGCACACTCCTTGTGGTTCGAGGTCGGTGCGGAGCTCGGTTTCCCGGGAATCATCTGTCTGATCGCATTTTATTTTCTGTGCATTAAAGGTCTCTGGCGACTCAGTCGACGGTTGGCCAACTCACCCGATGCCGACCCTTGGCTCAAACCGATTGCGTCAATGGTGATCAGTTCTTTGATCGGTTTTATCGTCTCGGCACAATTTGTGACGGTCGAAGCCGTGGAGATTCCGTATTACGTCACGCTCCTTGGTGCGATCGTGATCAAACACCAATCTCGCCGGCCGAACCATAGCCTCGAAGATGAAGAAGACGAGGCGGAGGGGGACGAAGCGGAATACGACTGGGACTACCACGAAGAAGACGCATTGGCGACGGTTTGATAAACTCCCGGTATTCGATGCCGAGAATGAACCGAGAGCCCTGTCATGTCCGAAGTGTTTCCGAAAACCGTCGAGTTTCCTTCGTTGGGATCTGTTTGCCGACTGGGTTTGGCATCACGTGGCAACACAGATTTGCCAGCGGAGGCGGTTCACGAGGCGATTGAACGTGGCGTGAATTATCTCAATTGGTGCGGCACTGAGAACGGCATGCGACGGGCAATCGCGGAACTCGGGTCGCAACGCGACAATGTCAAAATCGCGGTGCAGTTGGAATCTCGGAGCGCAGCGGTCGCACAACGAGAGTTCGAACAGATCTGCACGGAACTCAATACCGATGTGATTGATGTCGTCACCTATTATTACGTCGAAGATCAGCACGATTGGGACCGTATCCACGAACCCGACGGAGCCGCCGGTTATCTGGAAATGCTCAAGTCGGAAGGGCGAATCAAATCGATCGGGTTGACGAGTCATCAGCGACCATTGGCGACGAGTTTCGTCGAGACTTCCGAGCACCTCGATATGTTGATGGTCCGATACAATGCCGCTCATCGCGGTGCGGAAGATGATATTTTCCCCAGCGTCGAAGGACGTTTGCCGATCGTGTCTTTCACGGCTCTCCGCTGGGGAGCGCTGTTACGTCCCACTCCTACCGATCCTCCGGACTTCGTGATTCCCCCTGCGATCGATTGGTATCGCTTTGCCCTGGCTCCGTCTGCAGTGAGTGTCACGCTGATGGCCCCGAATGATCTTGAGGAACTCAGACAGAATCTATCATTACTGGATGAATGGCAAGGACTCTCGGAAGAACGTCATGCCGAACTCGCCGCCCACGGGGATCGTGTCCGCGAACACGCAGGCCGGTTTCCGTGACCGTTCCGCTTCCCGCATCTTTGGATGATAGAAAACGGGCGTCTACCGCATCTCTCGATTCGTCACTCCTCGACATACGCTCATTCTCGACACGATCCGGATCTCGCGTTACGATACGAACAGATGCTTGAACGTTAATGTGTTTTATTGGAGCCTCCAACGTGAGCGAACCGAAACCGAATTCATCCCCGGTGTCCCGCCGTACGTTTTTACAAGCTGCGGGTGCTGCAACCGCGACAGCCGGTATGACTGCCGCCAGTTATGCCCGTGTTCTCGGTGCGAATGATCGTATCCGCACGAGTTTCATCGGTGTCGGTGGCATGGGAACCGGCCACCTGAACGCCATCAAGAAGTTGACCAAACCGGACAACCTGCAACCGGTTTCCGTGGCCGACTGCTGGAAGAAACGTGCTGAAGAAGGTGCCGCCCGTGTCGGTGCCGAGAACGCCTACCAAGACTATCGTCGTGTCCTTGACGAAGAAGTCGATTACGTCACCATCGCCTCGCCAGAACACTGGCACAGCAAGATGACGATCGACGCATTCGACGCCGGGAAAGCCGTCTACTGCGAAAAGCCGATGACGCACAACATTCCCGAAGCGATTGAAGTTGTTGAGAAGCAGAAGGAAACCGGATTGGCTCTCCAAGTCGGTGTGCAGGGCATGTCGGACGACAGCTACGCCTCCGCCGCCAAAGCCATCGAAGACGGTGTACTCGGCCAAGTCGTGCAGGCTCAGATCGAGTACGTCCGGCGTTACGGTTCACAAGGACCGTGGCGGAACCCGAGCATCAACGACGACACGCCGAAACCGGCCGATCTCGATTGGAACGCTTGGCTCGGGAAAGCACCGAAGACCGATTGGAACCCGCATCACTACTTCGAATGGCGTTGTTATTCGATGTACTCCGGTGGGGTGGCGACGGACTTGTTCATCCACCGCATCACGCGGATCATGAAAGCGTGTAACTTGCTCTACCCGACCCGCGTCGTCGGCATGGGTGGGATCTGGCAATGGCCGGACGGTCGCAATTTGCCGGACAACTTCGAGATGATCTGCGAATACCCCCGAGGCATGACGGTCTACGTCCTCGGTACGCAGAGCAACCGCGTGGGTGTCGATCACCTCATCCGTGGATATCGTGGCACCTTGTACTTCACCGGCAGCGGTTGGGTCGCGAAAGACAAGGACGGCAAAGTCCTCGCCGAGCACAAAAAGACCGGTGCCGAAGACATCCACTTGCACCACACGAACCTGCACAACCATCTCCGAAACGGCGAACCGCTGAACTGCCCACCGGAGTTGGGTTTGGCCGGCGTGGTTGCGGTGAACTTGGCCAACGAATCCTGGCGAAGCGGCCGCATGATGTCTTGGGACAAAGCCAAGGGCGAAATGGTCTCCGCCGACCAAATCGACTGGGATCCCTACCCAGACACCGATCCCGACGCCGCCTGATCGGTGATCGAGTGATGAGGTCTGATGTGATGATGTGACAATAGCCGCCGGTTCGAAACCGGCGGCTTATTTCTGTTTCCACTTAAGTTTAATGGCCAATCGCTTTTAGTTGAGCTACGCGGTCATCTAATTTCGTGGAATCGATGAGCACCTTGGGCAGCAAGGTTTGCAACCAGCGCAACCAAAAAGCCCTTGCCAAATCTGCGATTTTTGCAGTCGTCAGTGATAACTTTGGTAACGGTGAGAGACCGCGAATATTTTGCATGACGAAATAGTGGACATCATACGTCTCAGCATCACAATCTTCGTCGACCATCGTATAAGGGTTCCATCCTTCCGAATACTCCAGATGTGACGGCACCATGTCACGTTCTAGACAGACTCTCATGGCCACAACCGCTGCTGGACCAGCCATTGGGAACCACCCGTCCAGATCGTTTTCTGTCATTGCCATGACAGATGGGTCACTTAAGAATTCGTCCAGATCAATTCCGAATAAATGCTCATAGATACGCCATGCGTCCTTATCACTAATCTCATCTCGAATGACCTGCCGAATCGTATCAAGTGCCCGGTTTGGGAGATCTTGATGCCTCACTGGAATGCTCGTGCAGGACTGCCAACTTGGCAAGGTCTCCTCGACGGCAAGATAAGCCAGCAGCATCCATCGGCGGTCTGCATCCTCGGGATATTTTTCCAAGACCGCATCCCAGATACGATGACGCCAACCGAGTGTGAGCATTCCGGTTGGCGAAGTGCGGACGTGATTCTCGGCTTTTTCAAGCAATTCTGAAAAACGCATATCCCGTCTGGTGGTGTAATAGGTACTATCTCGACATCGCCGGTTTGCACCGGCGGTTTCTGTCACATCATCACACGAGACCTCATCACATCATCACTTCTTCTCGACAATGGTCGCTTTCTTGATGTAATCAAGCTTCGGGAAATTCTGGTTGAGGTATTCGTTGCCGCGACGGGTGATCATTGCTTGGCTGGGTTGTTCGCGGTATTGGGCGTTGATCTTCTTGACCACATCCATGCCCTTCGAGACTTTCCCGAACGCCGCGAAACCGTAGCCGCCGTAGTTGTCGAGTCGGGCGTTGTCGGCCAAGTTGATGAAGAGTTGCGTGGTCCGGGTATTGGGTCCCGAGTTGGCGAACGTCAGCGTGCCTTCTTCGTTGGAGTGCTTCGGCGGGTCGTCAGGAATGCGAGCTTCGGCCCACTTCTCCTGAATGTCCGGGTTGCCGTTCATGCCAAATTGCACGACGAAGCCCGGCACGACGCGGAAGAACCGACACTCGTTGTAAAACCCTTTCTTGACGGCATCGTGAAACCGATCAACACCCCGTGGCGCCCAATCACGATGCACATCGACGATGAAATCCCCGGCGGTCGTTTCAAATTTGACCTGGAATTCCTCGGGGGCCGGTCCATCGCCTTCGGCTGCCTTCACTGTTTGCCAAGCTAACGCGGTGATGGCGAGGGCTGTTGCAAACTTCAGAAATTTCGACATTCATTCTCCTCCTGTGATTGTTGAGCTGTCTTGAGTATCCGTGAAATCTTAGTTGTAGAATGCGTCGCGATGCACTGCAACTCCGCATCGAATCGTGGTGCGTCACGACGTACTCGACACTATCCGAATGCACCGATCATGCGTTGTGAACACAAAGCGGCGAGCATGGCTTCATCGTCAACCCGCCGCACATCGATCCCTTCGGCGATGAGTCGTCCTCCACAAGCGGCGAAGTGGTGTTCGTCGTAAGTCACCACGACGGCGGTCACCGAGTAACCGCTCCTTTTGAGCGTGCCCAACGCGATCGCAGTTTCCTCGGACACGTCGGGTAAAATCGCAATCACCGTTGCATCGCGTGGGAGTCGTCCGGAGATTTCCACCACCAACTCGGAAAACGTTAGACCGTCGGTTAACTCTAGCCGAGCGAGTGTTTCGAGAATCCGTTGAAACTGGTCGGGACCACGGGCGGCACGCACCTCGACCGGACGAAGCCGATCGCTTTTCGTCTCCTCAGAGGCTTCCGTTCGAGCAGCAATCCGGGAGCGAAATTCTAAGCGGTGTCCGTGTTGACGAATGCGGTCAGCCGCGTTGCGTCCATTCGAGTACAATCCAAATTGTTGCCCAAGAAGATACACCTGATTCGCAAGTGCTACCGCCGTAGTGACGGCCAACTCCGAACGATGCGGTTCGGCTCGGCTGTTGTAACCCGACTGATGAAAGTCGACGAGCAACGTCGCTCCCGCCACCGTTGACGGTTCGTAAACCTTGCTGTGTAGTTCTCCCGTGCGTGCAGTGGCGTGCCAGTGAATTCGCCGTAACGGGTCGCCCTCTTCGTACGCACGCACACCGGCAATCCGCGTGGGGTCTTCGAACAAACGGTAAGTCATGCGGACTTCGCCGATCGGTCGTCGCGATGCAATATCGTAACCGGCAATCGGCACGACTTTGGGTGTGACCAGAATGTAACAGGGTTCCGTCAGGATGCGATATCGCCGATGAAGTCCGAAGAGATCACCCGTTTCAGCCAACAGGGGTCCGATTTGGTAATACCCACGAAAATCGAACCGCACCCGATAAATGAGCTTCTTCGTCTCACCCGGTTTGAGTCGCATGATCGCCGAACGCGGTCTTTTGATGCCGATCCGTGGCGGTCGCTGCATTAACGCGGATTTCGGAACCGAGTCCTCTAATAACAGCCATGCAATCGTCCAGCGACCGTTGTTCTTGATGGTCACGGTCACAGTGGCTTCGTCGCCGATCACGGCGTTCGTAATACTGCATGACCGTTCGGCGGCAACACTATCCATCCAGGTGCGAGCGAAAAACCGACTCGTTAGCATCACGCCCAGCAACGCGTACATGGCGTATACGAGCAGCCCCAATTGGAAAATCAGACCAATTGCGAGCAGAAGAACAACGACCAAATACCAACGCATTGCGAGTGCCAATTCGGATACGAATCTGCAAAAACTCACTTTACCGTGTCAGTTCGCGACGGGTTCGGCAAGTCTCACGCCGCGGAATCTCAATATGGTTTTTCCGTGAATTCCGGTCGCGGGTGTTGCGAGCACGAGCGGTCTGCGTAAGATAAACGCCATGCCGACGCTTATCCTTCGCAATTTCAAGCACCTTCTTTCCGGTCGACTCCTGCTCTCGTACCGGGACACGTGCCTCGTCTGTTTGGTGATGCTGACCGGTCTCCAAACTCTTGTTGCCGACGACAAACCCACGACCGCGTCACCATCTCCGCTTCTGAAAACGTTCGTCGACGAATTGGTCACGATCACACCGGGGCAGGGGGCATTTCCAAAATCGTTTCGGATGGGCAGCGAGAAGGGTAGCCCGAACGAAAAGCCGGTGCACGAGGTCACTCTGACAGAACCATTCGCGATCGCACGGTACGAAGTCCCACAGAATCTCTATGAACGTGTGATGGGCGAGAACCCCAGCAAATGGAAAGGCCCACGAAATTCTGTGGAAATGATGACTTGGCAGGATGCCAACACCTTTTGCGAACGGCTGACGAAAAAACTCCGCCAGGAAAACCTCATTGGCGAGGATGAATTGATTCGTTTGCCGACTGAAGCGGAATGGGAATACTGCTGTCGCGCGGGAACCGAAACGGCTTACAGCTTCGGCGACATGGCAAAGCGTCCGGGGGACATCGGCAAGACGGCGAGTATTCTCGACGCGTATGCGTGGCATACGGGGAACGCTGCCGGAAACGATCCGCCCGTCGGAGCGTTGAAGCCGAATCCGTGGGGACTGTACGACATGCACGGATATCTTTCCGAATTCGTCGCAGACCACTGGCACAAGAATTATCAATCGGCTCCGAAGGACGGGTCCGCATGGTTGCGACAAACTCCAGCGGAATCGAAAGTCGAACAGTACGTTATTCGAGGCGGTTCCTGGCGAGATGCGTTTCCGGGGCTGCGATCGGCGGCTCGGGTTTCCTTTGACGGAAACAAACGAAGTGACGCAGTTGGCTTTCGCTGCATCAAGAGTTCAAACTCGCCAAAAGAGTGATCGATAAACGAACGCAGGTTGATCTTGAACGATGGGTTCCCAGATTTCTTGAAATTCCTGTCTTGACAGAAAAATTTGGATTCCCTTCCGAAGATGGTTTTTTCTCTGAACATTGGGTATTCTTCACCCCTCAACCCGTAACGGGGAAAAGATTTCAGACAAGACCCCTTCGGGAATATGAAACAAGTTGCCCGCCGATTGTATCGGCTGACGGTAGGATGTGTAGGACTGTGGAATAAGGTTGGAATGCGATGAGCTCCGACGAACAATCACCTCGCGACGACGACACTCAAGAAACGAATCAGCAAACGGCGACCGATACGCAGGCGGAGCAGAATGCCCCACCCACGGACCAGCCCACCGCTGACTCTCCCACGCCGGAACCAACCGGCACTAACGACGAGCAAGTCGTCACTCCACCGGAGGCCGTGGCAGAACCGCCTAGTCCGCCGGCTGAGTCCACGCCATCGCCGGTTGCCCAGTCCGCCCCGGACTCTCAACCGACGCCAGAACCCGTCGAAACCGCGAGTTCCGACACCCCCGCTACACCCGCGGAAGAGTCGGCCAAAACCGAAGACGAAAAACCTCGCGTGCAGGTCGGTGTTTCTTCCGGCTCCGCGAAGGCGGTTCCGAATCTGCAAGCAGGCGATGTGCAATCAGCAACTGCTCCGCCGCATGTCGAGCAGAAAGAGGGCGAGACCGTCGCTGCAGACGTCAACCCTTCCGCGGAACACGTTCCTCCGCAAAAGCCGATCGATATTCCAAAGGCCGACGACCTCGATCAAGATTTGGAATCGCAAATCTCGGCGGCGATGTCGAGCAGCACCAGCGAACCCACCGCGAATGTCCCAACACCGCCTCCAACCGCCAGCGAAGGCGGCGACACGGAGTCAGCGACACCAGCGGCCGCTCCTGAAGAAACCGTCCCGAAGACGGAAGAAGATCTCGAGCCGCGGCAAAAACTGAAAGCCAAAGTGCAGTCGATTAGTGATGACGACGTGTTCGTCGACGTCGGACTGCGTTCGCCGGGGGTGGTCTCGCTACGTCAGTTCGACAAGGCGAAGCCACCGGAAGTCGGCCAAGAACTCACCGTATCGGTGGACCGCTACGACGCCGAGAACGGACTCATCCACGTCAGTTTGCCGCGTGGTAAACGTAAAGTGGGTGCGGACTGGAGTGCCGTGGAAGTTGGCCAACTCGTCGATGCCACGGTCACGAAAAGCAACAAAGGCGGTTTGGAAGTCAACATCAGTTCGCTCCGCGGATTCCTGCCTGCGAGCCAAGTCGATCTCCAATACGTTTCGGACCTCGAACCGTTTGTCGGTCAGAAATTGACCGTCAAAGTTATGGAGGTCAATCCGGCGAAACGAAATTTGATCGTCAGTCGGCGTGAGTATCTCAAGATCGAACGTGAGGAACAGGAAAAGGAACTTTGGGAGAAACTGTCTCTCGGACAAACCTTTACCGGCACCATCAAGACGATCAAAGACTATGGCGCATTCGTCGACATCGGTGGCGCGGACGGCTTCCTGCATATCGGTGAAATCAGTTGGACGCGGATTCGTCACCCCAGTGATGTCCTCAAAGAAGGGCAACAGTGCGAAGTCCAGGTCATTTCGCTCGATGCCGACCGTAAGCGGATCGGTCTCGGGATGAAACAACTCAAGAAAAACCCGTGGGAAACCGCTGAAAGCACCTATCCCACAGAATCGACGGTGAGCGGCCGTGTCACCCGTGTGACGGATTTCGGTGCGTTTGTCGAGTTGGAGCCAGGCGTTGAAGGGTTGGTTCACATCAGCGAACTCGATCATCGTCGCGTCAATCGTGTGGCCGACGTTCTGAAGGAAGGTGACACTTCCGAGTTCAAAGTGCTGGAAGTCGATCCGAACAAGAAACGGATCAGTTTGTCGCTGAAGGCCCTCAAGGAAGTCCCCGAGGAGTTCAAGAAGAAGAGCGACGAAGAGATGGCTCCCAGCGGCGACAAGCCGTATCAACGCCAGCGAAAAGGTCCGTTGAAGGGTGGATACGCTCCGAAGGGCGGCGGAAAACCCAGCAGCAGCGGCGGTGGGTTGTTCGGAAACCCCGACGACTTCTAAGCTGCGGAAATTGAAGGCGTTGCGACACAGCCTCCAAATGACAAACAGCCCACCGGACTCGGGTCCAGTGGGCTGTGTTTTGTTGGAACCGTTTCTGGTCAGCCGCTGACGGAGACTTCGTCGGCGAGTTCACGCAGGACATCAGCGAGGATTGCACATCCCTCATCCACTTCCTCAGGCGTCACGTTAATTGCCGGCAACAAACGGACAACCGTGTCGTGCGTCGCGTTGACGAGTAATCCACGCTCCATGCATTTGCCGACCACTGGTGTTGCAGCAACCGTCAGATCGAGTCCGATCATCATCCCCTGAATTCGCAATTCTGCGATGATGGGCAACTCGGCCATCAGAGCTTCAAAATGGCCTCGGAAACGATCGGCCATTTGCAGGCAATGATCGAGCAACCCCTCGGCTTCGATCGTTTCCGCCGTCGCGATTCCGGCGGACATTGCCAATGGGTTCCCCCCAAATGTGCTAGCATGCGTTCCTGGTTTCAAACTTGGTGCGACTTCGTCGGTTGCCAAGAACGCCCCGCATGCCACACCAGCAGCTAACCCCTTCGCCAGCGTCATAATGTCTGGTTGCACGCCCCAGTGTTGATGGGCAAACCAGGCCCCCGTGCGACCCATTCCCGCTTGAACTTCGTCGAAGATCAGCAGGCAATTTGCTTCGTCGGCGATTTGTCGCAAGCCGGGAAGAAAGTCGTCACCCGGCAAATTGACGCCACCTTCCCCTTGAATCGGTTCGACAAGAATCGCACAGGTTTCGTCATCGACAAGCGATCGCACTGCTTCCAAATCGTTGAACGGCGCGTACCGAAAACCGGGTAGCAGGGGGCCAATTCCCTGGTGATACTTCGGTTGGCCGGTGGCGGAAATCGCACCAAACGTTCGGCCATGAAAACTGTTTTCAAAGGTGATGATTCGGTGTCGTCCTGGTCCGCCATGCAGACGTGCCAGCTTGATCGCTCCTTCGATTGCCTCCGCCCCACTGTTACAGAAAAACGCTTTCCCGAAGGCACGGGTGGAGAGAATCTCGGCAAACCGCCCTTGCGCTTCCGTGTACCAGGTGTTCGGCACGTGAATCAGTTTGGAAACCTGATCCTGCAACGCTGCAACAACACGCGGCGGACAATATCCCAGCACATTGCAGCCCCAACCGGGAAACAGGTCAAGATAACAATTTCCCTCGGCGTCCCACACACGCGACCCTTCACCCCGCACCAAGCAGATCGGATAACGCCCGTAATTCGGGATCACGTATTGCTCGAATTGGGCGATGACGTTGGAACTGGTCACTTCGGTGGTAGTCACGGCGATTCCTTCGGAGTCTGAAAAGGAGGGATCAAAGTCGAACGATCTTAAACGGACAGGACCGAACGCGAAAAGGTTCAGCGAGTTTCCAAGCAGACAGGCTGTGGAATCAGAGCACGATTTCCGTACCGACCCCAGTGTTCGAATAAATCTCGAGCAGCACCGAATGCGGCATACGTCCGTCGACAATGTGAACTTTTTTCACGCCCGCCTGTAGTGCTTCGATAGCCGCGTCGACTTTCGGAACCATACCAGCATCGATGACGCCCTCGGCAATCAGCTGTCGACATTCGTCTGCAGTCAAATGGGAAATCAGTGTGGTCGGGTCGTTTTTGTCGCGGAAGATACCTGGCACATCGGAAAGAAACACGAGTTTCTCGGACTGCATCAGACCCGCGACGGCAGCGGCGGCGGTGTCGGCGTTGACATTCAACTTGCCCCCGTCTGCATCCAGTACCACCGAGGGAATCACCGGAATACAACCCGATCGACAGGTATCTTCAATCAAAGCACGATCGATCGAAACCACCTGACCGACGGCTCCCAAATCCAACATTTCGCCGTTTTCGCCGGGAAGTTTAATGCGTTCGCCAACAAGGGCGTTCTGCGTGAGATAACTTAGTTCGACCGCTCGTCCTCCGGACTGGCGTACCAACTTGACCAGCGATCGACAGATATCACGCGCGAGAACTTCGGCGACAATATCCAATGTCTCGTCGTCGGTGTAGCGACGTCCCTGAACGAAACGCGGTGCGATTCCGGCGGCTGTCATTGCGGCGGAGATCGCTTTGCCGCCACCATGTAGGAGCACAGGCCGCATCCCCACGGTTTCCATAAAGACCACATCGGTCAGAAAACTGCGGACGGCATCAGCCTGTTCCAACGCACTTCCGCCGAATTTGATAACGACATGTTGACCACGGAATCGCCGAATCCAACTCAGGGCTTCAATCAGCACGCCCGCTTTGCGGATGGCTTCGTCGTGCGTTTCGACTTCGGTGTTCGCCACAACCACTCTCCCCAGACCGGGAAAAACCGCCTATTGTAGAGTCCGGTGGTCCGGTGTCAATTTTCGCCGAAGGATCTTTAGCACGCCGAGACATACACTTCTGGAAACCAAGGACGGTTCCGACATCCAATTTGACACGAGGGGAGACCCTGTTGTCCTCTCCCGATGATTCCTTTGCGTTCGACCAGAGCTGGCATGCACGAGCACTCGCCGGTGAAGAGGAGGCCGTTGCGCAGTTGGTTCAGCGGACGATTCACCCCTTGTTTGCCTTTTGCCTACACCGCTTACGTGGCGATCGGCATTTGTGTGAGGAGGTCGTCCAAGAAGTTCTCATGCGGGCTCTTCGTGAGTTGCCCAAGTATGACCCGGATCGAGCGAACAACGAGATTTTTCCGTGGCTGCAAGGTCTCGCACGAAACGAGATTCGTCGCAAACTCGACCAGGAAAAACAATCTGCCCGATGGCAAGCGGTTTGGCAGCGGATCGACCAGGACTTGTTCACTGACTTGGCCAGCATGGAGTCAGAACCGCTGGATCAATCACTGATCGAACGAGAGGAAACGGAAACACTCGTCAATGCAGCTTTGTCACAACTTCCGCCACATTATCGAGATACGCTCGCTGACAAGTACTTGCATGGTCGGAGTGTGCGAGAGATCGCTGCAGAATTGCAAGTCACAGAAAAAACCGTCGAATCGCGACTGACACGTGCCCGAGACGCATTTCGCAAGGCGTTTACCACTTTGATCCAATCGATGAACTTGGAATTCGACGGCACGGTACCATTCGCTGGCCCTTGATGGGAGGGAACTGATTCTTCATGCCTGAATCGCAACCGAACCCGCAAAATGAGTCGGATTCGACATTCGTCAATGTCGAGCGATTATTGTCGCGTATGAGTTCCGCCGACCAACCGGCCGACGAATTCGTCACTCGCGTACAACGCGAACTCTGTCAGGAAGCCAAGCGGTTGGCCCAATCGCGGACGGTAAAACTTGCCTCGTCGCGGCCGTTTCGATGGGGCGTTGTTCTGCAAACAGCAACCGCGATTTCGGCTGTGTTTCTCCTGGGTTTTTGGTGGGGACTGCAACAACCGACTCCTGCAGTCCGCCCAGTTACGTTACTCACGGTGACCGAACCTGACTCGAACCGCATCGTTCATTCGGCGAAACAACACGCCGATCCCGTTTCAATGCAGATTGCGTTTGACCGCCAACTGACCACAGTCGGCCCAGAGAACGCAGTCTGTCTATCTTACGATGATCTTGTCTATCAACCGCGACCGGATGCAACGACTCCGGCCGTCGAGAAGCTTCAACCGTTGTTTGGACATCGCATCCGTATTCGTGGATTCATGCGACCAAGCTTCGAGGAATCCGACCTGACGGGGTTTTGGTTGGCACGCGATAATCAGTTCTGCTGCTTCGGGCCAAATCCGAAGATGTGTGACATTATTCGCGTGACATTACGTGACGGATCAACCACCAACTATATCGAAGGCCGCCCGTTCGATGTCGTGGGCATCTTGGAAATCGATCCGGCGTCCGCCGACGAGACACCTGATTTGTTGACACTCAACGACGCCATTGTCGTCTCGCGATAAACTATCGGTTTGCTCCCAAGACCGCCGCGATCGCGATGGCCGCGGTTTCGATGCGAAGAATCCTCGGTCCCAGGGAGATCGATTTTGCACCGGCGGCAATCGCGGATTCGACTTCCGCATCCGTCAGTCCGCCTTCAGGACCGATGATGAATAGGTAATTGGTCTCAGGAGATTTCCAAGAAAGTTCACTCCATTCTTGCCCGCCAGGATGAGCAATCCAAGTCGAACTTTGCGGGATGGCATGCTCCCGCAATTCGCTCCACGTCATCGGCTCGGCAATCTCCATCAATCGGTTTCGGCGACACTGCTTGCAAGCGGCGATCACCGCATGTCGCATTTTCTCCAGTTTCGCATCTCGCGGATTGACCACACTGCGTTCGGTATTGAGCGGAATTAACCGATCGACGCCCAACTCGGTCGCTTTCTCGACCAACCAGCGGAAACGGTCGCCCTTTGGCGGAGCCACCGCAAGCGTCAATGTGGACGCGGGTACTGGTTCGAATTCCAACCTGTCACGAATTCGCAGGTGGACTTTGCGTTTCTCGATTCGTTCGACCACAGCCGTTGCACTGGCCCCGTGTCCATCGAACAGTTCGACCACATCGTCGAGATTCTTCCGCAACACCTTGGCCAAATGGTGCGACTCTGTTTCATCGAGCGTCACTGACACATCCGACTGGTTCAGTTCTGCGGCAAAAAATCGATCCATCAATCTCTGGTCAATTCGTGGGAATCAGGGGAAGAAGTTCATGGGCGCGCGAATTTGTACCGATTATACCAATACGATGGATTTGGATGCCATCGGCGTGATCGATTTGAAGACGCTTAACCCGATTCGAGGGTTTGGAATGTACGCCAGCTACTGGGGGTTGGAGACGGCTCCTTTCTCGAAGTCCCACGACATTCGGCACTTCCATGAAAGCGAAGTTCACGAAGAGGCCCTGTCGCGGTTGTTATATCTGATCGAGGAACGTCGTCGCTGCGGTCTACTATGCGGTGGCCCGGGGACGGGAAAGTCGATGCTTTTGAAGATTATCGACGATCAAGTCCGTCGTTCCCAACGCCAAAGTGTGTTGCTGAATCTGCCGGGACTGACAGGCGACGAGATTCCACGTCGGCTGGCCCAGGAACTCGGCATCTTTCCGCTTCCGACAGACGTCTACTCCGCGTGGCGTGCCGTCGAAGACCATTTGCTGTCGATGTTGGCGTTCGAGCATCAAGCTGTCATCATGTTTGACGGGTTGGAGCGTGCCGGTCGCGGCGGATTGGAAGCCGTGGAACGTCTGGTTCAGCTTGCAGACAACGTCTCTGGCGGACTGACCGTGATTCTCGCCACACGATCTGAACGCTTGCCAATTGAAGCTGCCCGTGTGGCCGAACAAATCGACTTGCGGGCTGACTTGCTGCCGCTCGATACCATCCAGACAGCAGATTACATCACCGACATTCTCACCCAATGCGGACGGACGGATGTTACGTTCACCCCGGAAGCCTTACGGCGTCTGGCGGAACTTTCCGAGGGCATTCCGCGTGCCATCGATCGCTTGGCGGACTTGTCGATGTTGGCTGCAATGAGTGACGAGTTGCCCTTCGTCGATGAAACTGTCCTCGAACAAGTTGCAGCCGAATTGCAGCCGGAAACAGAACGGGTTTCTCAGCCGATCCACTTTGGTTGATTGAGTCATTTATGCGGACGCTCGGCTTAGACATCGGTGGCGCGAACATCAAAGCTGCCGACGCCGACGGTTTGGCTCGTTCGATGTTCTTTCCCATGTGGAAACAGCCCGACCGTTTGGCCGATGCACTCCGGGACCTTCTGAAACAGTTTCCGACACCCGATCGCTTTGCGATCACGATGACGGGCGAACTCGCTGACTGCTTTCGCACGAAAGCAGAAGGCGTCGACCGAATTCTGACGGCCGTCGAAACCGTGGCGGAAGATCGCCCGATCGTCGTCTGGCAAACCGGTGCGGAGTTTGTAACGCCAGAAGTTGCCCGTGATATCCCGCTGCTTGTCGCTGCCGCCAATTGGCATGCGTTGGCGACGTGGGTTGGACGGATCCTTCCGACCCCGTCGTTCGCGATTCTCCTCGACATCGGCAGCACGACGACGGACGTCATTCCGCTAACAGACGGCGTGCCCACTCCGGTTGGACTGACCGACACCGATCGGCTTTGCTCCGGCGAGTTGGTTTACACCGGCGTTCGTCGTACACCGCTCGTCTCATTGGCTCACGAGATTCCTTTCCGCGACGGATGTTGTCGACTCGCAGCCGAACTCTTCGCGACAACGCAGGACATCTACATTCTCACCGGCGATCTTCCCGAAGACGAAGACGACACCGATACCGCCAACAATCGCCCCTTCACGCGTAAGGCCAGTGTCGACCGCATGGCAAGAATGCTGTGTGCCGACACGACCGAGATCACGCCGGACGAGATCGACGAGATTGCCCGTCACTTGGCGAACAAGCAAGCGATCATGATCGGAGCGGCGATTGATCAGGTCTTACAGTCGCAAGAACGCGTTCCGACCCAGGTGCTAACGTCTGGATCGGGTTCGTTTCTGGCTCGACGTCTTGCGACTTCTCATCCACAACTCCGAACCTGCGAACACACGGATCTGGCTCGGATGTTCGCCGATCGTGTTTCTGAAGCCGCGTGTGCATTTGCGGTCGCTCGGTTGGCTGTCGAACGCGACGTTTGACGCCTGCGAACCGACCCGCCAGAATTGTCTCTCAAGATCACTCCAGAGACAATACGCGACTTCATCGGAAACGGATAGAGACATGGTTAACATCGGTATCGTGGGCATCGGCTTCATGGGGTACACCCACTTCACCGCCGCCGAACATCTTAACGGTGGGAAGGTATCCGCAATTTGCACACGGAGCCAGAAAAAACTCGATGGTGACTGGACCGGCATTCAAGGTAACTTCGGACCACCCGCCGGCCAAATTGACACCTCCAATCTCAAAAAGTACACCGACTTTCACGAGATGCTGGCCGATCCGGATATCGATCTGATCGATATCTGTCTTCCGCCGGAGATGCACGAAGAAGTTGCGGTGGCGGCAGCGAAAGCGGGCAAAGCCGTCTTCGTCGAAAAGCCAATTGCAGTGGAACTCGATGCTGCCGAACGAATGGTCGCCGCTGCGAATGAAGCGAACGTGCCCCTCATGGTCGGTCAGGTGTTACCATTTTTTCCGCAATTTCGCTGGGCTGCCGACGCCGTTCGCAGTGGACGGTACGGAAAACTTAAGGCGGCTCACTTCCGTCGGGTGATCTGTCCGCCGGACTGGTCGGACGACATGAGCGACTTCCGAAATCTCGGTGGGTGGGGAATCGATCTGCACATTCATGACAATCATTTTCTCTCACTACTCTGCGGCGTCCCACAAGCCGTGTTCTCACGGGGGATGTTAGTCGATGGGTTTGTGAACCACGTTCATTCTCAATACATCTATGAAACGCCAGACTTAGCCGTCTCGTGTGTGAGTGGTGGTATCGCAGCCCAAGGATTGCAGTTTGCCCACGGATTCGAACTGTATTTAGAGAATGCCACCGTGCTGTACCATGCAGGTACAATCGGCGGGGAATGGGTGATCGACCGACCGCTTTCGCTCGTTCAGCAAGATGGCAGCGTTACCGAACCCGAACTGACCGGCGGTACCGAATGGTACTCCGCATTCACGGCCGAACTTCAGGCTGCCGTCGACGGTCTCCAATCAAAGACAACACCACGAGCTTTAAGTGGCGAACTTGCTCTCGATGCATTGAAACTCTGTTATGCGGAGGCTGAGAGTATCGCTAGCAACAAAGTCGTCAGTCTCGTGTGACATTCGATACGTATCCGCGCGACATTCGCACCACTCCGAGTCACCGTTAGAAACAAGGACTGAGAACACTATGAGTCAGTTCGATGAATTTGATGACGACGATCACGGACCGGAGTGGTGGGAGCCATCTGAGGACGCGGTCACACACGCCGGAGAGCCAGTCCCGGAGAACATGGTCTTCTTTGAACCACCACCTCGTGAAATTGGAAACGTGATCAGCGTTTGGTCGAGTCTCAAGGAAGGCCAGCAGCCACGGTCTGCTTTAGTTCAACTTTTGATTGCAGGCATGATTGCAGTTGGTGTTGCATTACTAATACTAGTCATCGCAGCATCGACGTTCGGCGGCCTCGAATCGGAAACGGTCGTACTCGCCGGGGGCTTTGGTCTTCTTGTTGGCTTGATCGCCTATTTCGTTGTTCGGTTTAGTCATCAATGTAGTTACGTTGGCGAACATGGAATTGCGATTTTCAAAATCAAGGGTAACTGGAATTCGCCTATCAAAGAGCAAATTTTGGTATTCGAAGATGCTGTCACTTTGAATGCCGCCCAAACTCGCAATTATACCAATGGTATTTACACAGGAACCAACTATGATTTCACTTGGAAAGATGGTGCCGGAGGGCGGCTGATGCGACTCAACGGAAACTATCATTCCAAGACCGGGAACCCAAAAGCCAAATCACCGTTTCACCTGGCCCGGATGGGCGAATATGCTTGGAACATCCACCTGACTGATCGCTTGCAAAAAGACCTCGATGAGTATGGTTATGTCGAGTTTCCCGTGAACAAGAACGACGCGGTGCGTGTCGGACCTCAGTTCATTGAGTTCTGTTTCAAAGGCCGGACGGAGCGAGTCCCCGCGCATGCCATCAAGAATCTTTCGATCAACAATGGCGTTTTTGCAATTCATACGAACGAAGCCAAGTGGTTCAGCTCTAAAGGCAAGTTCACATTTAACTATGGTAGCCTGGCCAATGCGGGCATGTTTATTTTTTCGCTTGAACGATTACTAGGCTACGATTTTAGCGGCCAATGACACTCACACACGCTCCGCTGCGAATGCTAGCCCCGAAGAAGTATAGTTGTTTTTATGTTAGAGAATCTCCCGTTGCTGACTTTGCAGCACAAGGCATTGACGATTGAAGGCTATTCGCGGGCGGCCGTTCAGACTTATTGGCGGATTCCGGAATTGAAACTTGGCTTCGACTTGGGAGCGAGTCCGTGGGCGTTCATGGGAACCGGTACGTATTTCATCACCCATCCGCACCTAGACCACATGGCGGCATTGCCAGTGCTAGTGGCACGCCGCAAAATGATGAAAATGGAACCACCGACAATCTACGTTCCTGCAGACGTTGTCGAGAATGTTTCACGCATGCTCCGTGCTTGGCAAAAACTCGACCGGGGACGGATGCTGTGTGAACTTGTTGGTGTCTCACCCGGTGATGAAATCGAACTCTCGCGAGAGCATGTCGTCACTGTTTTTTCCACGACTCACACGGTCCCTAGTGTTGGTTTCATCGTTTGGGATCGACGTCGTAAGTTAAAAACGGAATATCAAGGACTGCCACAAGATCAAATTCGCGACATTCGACTTTCTGGCGAAGATGTTAGCGAGGAAGTTCGGTTCCCGCTTGTTTGTTACACTGGCGATACATCTCCTGCCGGACTCGATAGTGACCCCGCTATCTATGAAGCGCAAGTACTCATTACCGAGATGACTTTTTTTCGTCCCGAACATCGCAAAGAGAAAATCCATAAGCACGGTCACACACACCTCGACGACATTTTAGAACGCGCCGATCGTTTTCAGAATGAATTGATCATTCTGTCGCACTTTAGCACCCGGTATCACGAACGACAGGTCAAACGTGCGGTCGAAAAACGCATGTCGCCGGAATTGCAGGAACGAGTTCATCTCTGGATGTAAACAGTGAACCCCAACTCCGATGCCAATCAGCAGACCGATTCCTCACGTGAAGCCGTGTTATGGAGTCTGTTGGAATCGCTACTTCAGGCTAATGGGGATCGCCAGCCGAACTGGTCGGAAGTCGCGACCGAGCATGCGGAATACGTCGAAGAGTTACGCGAGCTATACGCCACCGCGATGGTGGCCGATGAATTCGGAAGGCTCGCCAACAGTGATCTGCAAGTGACGTTGAGTGTCTCGCCGCTGACTCCGACGCCATCGCAAGGAAACCGTCAACTCCAAGTGCTTCCCGATGTGTCACTGGGTTGTATCGGAGACTACGAATTATTGGAGGAGATCGGCCGCGGCGGCATGGGCGTTGTCTTTCGCGCTCGACAGATCAGTTTGGGTCGGATCGTGGCCCTCAAAATGATTCTGCGCGGGAATATGGCAACCGATGAGGAACTCTCACGATTCCGCGCAGAAGCCGAGGCGATCGCCAAACTCGATCACCCTAATATCGTGCCAATCTATGAAGTCGGCGAGTGGGAAGGGCAGCCATTTTTCAGTATGCGTTACGTCGATGGACCGACGCTTTCGCAGCGACTGATCGACGGACCGCTGTCGAATCATGAAGCGATGGAATTGATGATCCCGATCTGCGAAGCGATCGAACACGCCCATCGGCAGGGGATTCTGCATCGGGATCTCAAACCATCGAATATTCTCTTGGATCGTCAAGGCCGACCGTTCATCACAGATTTTGGCCTCGCGAAACAAGTCTCGAAACCGTCAGATATTGTTAGTGGCCCTCAACCGAGTCTGACCGAGAGCGGTGCAATACTTGGAACACCTTCGTACATGGCTCCCGAACAGGCTGCTGGTCGGCGGGGAGAAATCGGCGCGGCGACGGACGTCTACAGCTTGGGGGCAATTCTGTACGCGATGGTGACTAGTCGCGCTCCGTTTCAAGCAGCCTCGCCAGTCGATACTGTGCTGGCGGTACTTGAACAAGATCCGCTTCCGCCGCGGTTGTTGAACAAGAGTGTCGACTCCGATCTTGAGATGATCACACTGAAGTGTCTGCAGAAACCGACTGACCTGCGATATCCAACGGTCTATGCGCTTCGTAGTGACTTGATCTCTGCCAGGCGAGGTGAAGTCCCTTCGGTTCGTTCGTCGCATTTCACGCAGGTGCTCAGTCGGATGTTTCGTGAGACCCACCACGCGGGCATTCTGGAAAACTGGGGCTTGTTGTGGATGTGGCACAGCTTGGTCTTGCTGGGGCTGTGCGTGGTGACCAACGTTTTTCAGATCGCCGATGTGACGGCCCGTTGGCCGTACGTATTGCTTTGGACCGTTGGACTTGGCATTTGGGCGGCCTGCTTCTGGCGATTGCGACACCTCTCGGGACCGGTAACTTTTGTGGAGAGACAAGTCGCGCATGTGTGGGCGGGTGCGATCGGCGTTAGCACGTTCTTGTTTTGGGTGGAAGCGGTGCTCGAATTGCCGGTGTTGTCGATGTCGTGTGTGTTGCCATTGATCGCGGCAATGGTGTTCGTGATCAAAGCCGGGATTTTATCCGGACACTTTTACGTGCAAGCGTTGATTTTGTATTTCACCGGTGTCGGGATGGCCGGTTTGCGGATGCTCGCCGTTTCGCGGGGCTGGCCGGATCTTGGTTTGACGCTTTATGGGATTGTGTCGGCAGGGTGCTTTTTCGTTCCGGGCTGGAAATACTGGCGACAACGCCAACGCAGTGAGACCGACTGAATCGTCGTTGCTCAAACGCTGTCAGGCTGCAGGATGATGCGAAGTTTCTCACGAAGTTCGGTACGTCCCCGGTGAATGCGGCTGCGAACAGTACCGATGGGGCAACCGACAATCTCGGCGATTTCCTCGTAACTGAGGTTTTCCATTTCCTTGAGCACCAGCACTTCGCGGTATTCCTCCGACAACTCCGCAAGTGCTCGCCGAACCTGCGTTTGTTGCTCGGCCAGTTCCATGGCATGCGAGGGATGCGTTTCCGGGTGGGAATCGGTCGGGTCGACTCCGGCTTTTTCGCGGGCAGCGTCGAGAGAAGTCGTCGCCCGACGCTTTTTTCGTTTTCGACTGACAAGCACATTGTACGCAATGCGAAATAACCACGAATAAAAAGCGGACTCGCCACGAAAGGTGTCCAACTTGGTGAAAGCCAACACGAACGCTTCTTGCGAGATATCGCGGGCGTCTTCCACCGAGCCAAGCATCTTGGCGAGCGTATTGTGCAAGCGATTCTGATGGCGCAGCACTAAGTCGCCGAACGCTTCGGTTCGGCCTTCCAGACATTCCGTGATCAGTCGCTGGTCGTCTGCGTTCACGGGAACCGTTGCGGACTACAGGAATCCCTGGCGAAGTTCGGCAGAAAACGACCGCTGACCGCCAGAGTATGAGTTGTCATCTCAACTGACTTTAGAGTTCAATTGCTCGCGAGCAAGCCATCCTCCCTTGACCAGTGAATACTGTCAAGGAGTCTCACCTTGTTTACGTCGTCGACTTTCGCAGGGAGTGTTCGAAGCAACAAATGCTGCCGGACGGTCTGCTATGAGATAGACGCTCCTGCTACCGGTTTCTTGATCACATTTTCGGGCGGGGAGGATAATTTTCGCGAAGTCGTTAATTTTCCGGGTCGCTTCAACAGCCAAAACGTGTACATAACACCAGAGACAAACATGGCAATGCTGACCCATTGAGAGATTGTAAACGAAGTCCCGAACTTGCCCATTTCATCACCTCGCAAATATTCGATGATAAAACGGGCAATCGGATACAACAGCATTCCCACCGCCAGAACCAGTCCATTCCGCGTGCGGTAGCGGAACACGATCAACGAAACGCCGCACAAGATCAATGCATTGACTGTGCTGTAAAGCTGAGACGGTTGCAGTGAAATCACCTCGGTCGAATCGGGGCTGAGAAATCCGCGGTGCACCATCGCCATATCGGGAACACTCCCCATCGGAAACTGGATAGCCCACGGAAGTTCGCAACGGTCGCCATAGCAACAACCGTTCATCAAACACCCCAGACGACCAAACGCAAGTGCAAGAAAGAACGCCGGGACGGCAACATCTGCGAGGAGCAGCGGGCTCACTTTTTGTTTCCAGCAGTACCAGATCATGGTCAACGAACCGGCGATCACCCCCCCCAACAGAACCAATCCGCCTTCTTGCAATTGGAAGGGGGCGATCAATAACTCGGTTCCCGATTTCCCTCCAAAAACGCGATCACTGTACTGCACAATGTAGAACAATCGGCCTCCGACGATCCCCGCGAGTAGTCCGAAGACACCGATATCCCAGATGAACTCACGGGGAATTCCAACTCGGCTTGCCAGTCGCGTTGCCAGAAACATGCACAACACGAAGCCGATAAAGAGCATGAAGCCGTACCCGTACACGGGTAACGATTGAGGAAACGATTTGGCAATTCGGCTGATTCGATACGGTTGCTCGGATTGATACAACTGAATTCGCTCGCGAACATCCGCGACGTTGGTTTGGCTATCGATGGAGAAAAACGCAATGTTCGCTGCCTTCTTCCCGGCGGCGAGTGCGTTCTTGAAGTCGCCGTTTTCCGCATAGGCAGCGGCCAACGTGTCGTACATGCTAGCCGTTTGCACTCGCGCGACGTCAATCGCACGTTGAGCGGCTTGCAAAGCGTGGTCTCCATCACGGATATCGGCATCCGGCGCGGTCGCCAGTATCCACCCCAAGCGTTGATAACCGTCCGCGAAATTCGGGTCCGTCTGAATGGCCACGGAATACGCGGCGTTCGCGGCCTTGTAATCACGCAGATCGAGATGAGCATCACCAAGCTCGACCAGCAGCGCGGCAACTGGGACACCGCTGGGTGGAGAATCGATCTGTGCCGATAACTCAGCGACACGCTGATGCAACGGCCGCGTCGCCCAGCTGGGAGCTTGTACGATCACAAAAATTCCGACAAGCCAAATGACAGCGGGCAACCCCAGCGTCTCCAAACTCAAATCTTTCCGGTACTGCCAAACTCGCACCACGCCGTATAGGGACCACAAGACCAACAGGATCCCGATCCCGAACAGCGGCAGTTCCCACGAGCCGAACGGAATTCCCACGTCGATCGGAATTCGAAAAAGCGTTTGTCGCATGTCAGGAGTGCTTCCGTTCTGTACTGTTCAGTTCTGATCCGCTACGAACGTGTGATGGGTAAATTGTCGATCAGACGCGTTTGCCCAACTCGAGCCGCGATTAAAGCCACCATTTCACTTTTGGGCTCTGTCAGTTCCTCAAGCGTATCTGGGTTCACGATAACCGCATAATCGAGCTGAATCCGCTGGTCCGTTTGAAGCCGGTCGTGCATCGCTTGCCGAACACGAGCAACATCCGTCTCCCCGGCTGCAAACCGATCGCGTGCGATGTGCAAGGCTTCCGAAAGCGCCAATGCGGACTGGCGTTCCTCGGCGGAGAGGTAGACATTTCGACTGCTCAGCGCCAATCCATCAGGTTCGCGAACGGTGTCGACGGTTTCGATCTCGATTGGCAAATTCAAATCCCGCACCATTCGCCGGATAATCAGTTGTTGCTGATAATCTTTGCGGCCGAAGAACGCGATATCCGCTGGTGCGATCGAGAAGAGTTTCAGCACGACTGTCGTTACGCCATCGAAGTGCTCGGGGCGATGTGCACCTTCCCACACCCGCGAGAGTTTGCCGACGGAAACGGTGGTTTGAAACTCTTTCGGATACATGACCTCGGGAGCAGGGTGGAAAATCACGTCCACACCCGCCGCCCGACACTTTTCGACGTCGTCTCGAAACGGCCTTGGATATTTTTCCAAGTCTTCGCTCGGTGCGAATTGCGTGGGATTGACGAAAATCGTCACCACGACGAAATCACACGTCTTCCGGGCTTCCTCGACCAACCGCAAATGCCCGTCGTGCAATGCTCCCATGGTCGGAACCAACCCGACACGCTCGCCTTGCCGTTGCGCCGACACAATCCGTGCCCGCACCGCGTCCGGCTGTTCAAGGACCATTAACTCAGGCGTTTCGTCGGGCATGAAGGTTTTCGATCAAGAAGCAGAAAGGTTTTTACGATGCCCGAATTTTAGTCGGTTCAATCATTCAGGGGAACAGCGACGCGAAGGCCTTGCCCCAATCGTCGGGTGCGTCGGGTAGTACCACCAGCACAGCCCCATTCAACTTGATGCGCTAAATACGATTGCGCATTCGTGAGATTACAAGGAACACAAACTATTACAAAGAAAGAAGTTGTGTGCCACTGCTAGCTTGCCTAGCAGTGCGAGTCACCAGCCATTCAGGAACCGCTGAAAACACTGCTGGACAAGCCAGCAGTGGCACACGCCATCTCTGACAGATGCAATTTCCTATACAACGCACCCTATGAAACACTTTACGCTTCGTCTTCATCCTCGCGTACACGCGAACGGAAGTACAAGCGGATGGGCACTTCCTCGAATGGTGTGGATTCCCGCAGAAACCCTAGCAGGTAACGTTTCCATGAGGGATCGAACAGCCGCGGGTCGTTGACTTTCAGCACGATTGTCGGCGGATCGGTCGCGACTTGCGTGGCGAAGAAGACTTTCGGACGACGATTGCGACGGTAGGGCGGGTTGCGGTTCTCGATCGCGGCTTGGACGATGCGGTTCAACTCGCCGGTGCCGACTCGTTCGTGGGCCTGCTTGAAAATCGACTGGGCCAAGTTGATCAATTGGCGAATATTCTTGCCGTCCATCGCAGTGATAAACGCGACCGGCACATGCCGCATCGAAGCGAATGTTTCGAACAAATACTCCGCCCATTTTTCGGTCGTCATGTCTTCCTTGAGACCGAGATCCCATTTGTTGACCACGAAAATACACGGTTTACTGCGTTCGTGGATTTCGTCGACCAGTTGCTTGTCGACTTTGGAAATCGTTTGCGACGCATCGAAGAACATCAACACCACATCCGCTCGGCGAATGCTCTTTTGAGCTCGCACCAGACCGTAGAATTCAATGTCGTTCGCGAGACTTTTCTTCTTCCGTACGCCGGGGGTGTCGATCGCCAGGAAGGATTGCTCGTCGACATCGAACCGCACATCAATGCTGTCCCGCGTGGTGCCTGCCACTTCGCTGACGATCACGCGTTCTTCGTTGGCGAGCGAGTTAATGAACGTGCTTTTGCCGACATTCCGCCGCCCGACAATCGCCAACTTCATCAGCGGATCGGTCGTTTCCGACTGAGCGGATTGTTCCTCGTCTTCGTCCGCCGGGGGCAACTCTTCGACAACCACGTCCAACAATTCTCTACGGTTCCGTCCGCCGATGACGCTCGTGACGATCACCGGGGCATCGGGCGCCAACCCGAGGAACTCAGGAACTTCGGCGTCGAGTTTCGTCGAATCGCACTTGTTGACGACCAACACGCACTTCTTCTCGACCTTCCGCAATCGGTCGGCTACCAACCGATCCAACGGCACAACGCCGGTCTTGCCATCGACGACGAATAGGATCAAATCCGCATCTTGCAAACCGACTTCGATCTGTCGTTCGACATCGGCGGTGAGGTCGTCCGTGTCTTCGACGCCCATCCCGCCGGTGTCGATCACTTCGAAATACCGGTCGCGATGGTGCATCAAGTACGTCACGCGATCGCGGGTCACGCCGGACGTCGGATCGACAACCGACACCAGTTTCCCGGCGAACCAATTGAGAATAGAACTTTTGCCAACGTTGGGGCGTCCAACGATGACCACACGAGGAATCGACATAAGACTGGTCGCATCAAAACGGAGTCTGGACAAATCAAGTGTCGGACAGTCTCCGAATCACTGAACGTTGCCAATCATAACGAATCGATTCAGCCGCGAGAATCCCACCGAACCGGCCTCCAATGGGCATTTGTTTCCGTTTGGACGATTCTTTGTTTGCAACTCGCTTGGTCATTGGTGAGAATGGAGCACCAAACGAACCGCCGTGAACGGCACGGCTTACGATATTCATGCGAGGAAAATCTCCTCGCGCGTGATCAACTTGCGGGGCAGCAACAAATGAACATGCGGATTCGGTCGGGACTCTCTCTGGCTTTGTTGGCCGGAACGATCATGGCGAGTGCGGCGACGAGCGGTTCTGCTCAAGACTCGAAGACAATCACCCTCAAACGCCCCGTTTCAGAAGCTGCCATCGCAGAACAAGATGCCGGTCTGCAGATCAGCGTGCCGGACGGTTGGACGGCAGAATTAAAACAACCAGAAACGGCCGCGAACACTCAGAAAACGATTTTGCTGCAACGCTTCAAAACCAAAAACGGTTTGTCCGTACCAGTGTATTTGCTGTCCGGCGGCGGCGATGAAGTGCGGAAAAGCGTGAATAATTGGACCGGACAATTCACCGACGGTGCCCAAGAAAAAACGGAAGAAACGCGATCGGCAATCATTCCCCCGCAGAAGCGGTATGTGTTCGTGGACGTCTCGGGGAACTTCAAAGGAGCGTCGGAACCACTTTTGAACCATAATGGCTCGGTCGAAAATGGACGGCTGCTCGGTGCGATCATTGGTGTTCCCGATTCGGGAATCTATGTGATCTCTATTGTCGGCCCCAAAGACAAAGTCGACGCGGAATACGCCGCCTTCCGCAGTTCGTTCGGTGCATTGGCTGAGGAAAGCGAAAACGACATCGATCTCAGCCAGGACCCGGAAACCGCCGGGACAGAGAAAACAGGTAACTGAAAACGCAGATTCATTCAAACTTCCTAACAAACCGGCGGCTTCGGCTTCCGGTTTGTTTTCGTTGATGCCGATCGTTTGCTCTCCCGGAAGTGGGCTGACATACTAGGCTTCATCCAAGCCTTTGAATTCCACAGCCGACGCTCGCCCACCGCGAACCGCAAGATTGATCCATGCCGGACCTGCTGCCCGAACAGTTGTCTCGTTCACAAATTCATGACCTGCAATCGCAACGCTTGCGAGAGTTGCTTGATGAAGTTATAGGCAAGAATCCGTTTTGGACTCGCAAATACGAATCGGTCGATTTGAATACCGTTCGAACGGTCGATGATTTGCATCGTCTGCCCATCTGCACGAAGTCAGAACTCGTAGCCGACCAAACGGCTCACCCGCCTTATGGTACGAATTTGACCTATCCGAAATCGGACTACTCGCGGTTGCACCAGACGTCTGGCACAACGGGGCGGCCGATGCGTTGGTTGGATACCCCCGCCAGTTGGAACTGGTTCATGGACTGTTGGGCGTGTATCTATCGGCTCACGGGAATCACCGAACATGACGTGTTCGCGTTTCCGTTCTCGTTTGGACCGTTCATTGGGTTTTGGGCAGCTTTCGAAGGAGCCGGACGGCTTGGCAACTTGTGTCTGTCCGGTGGCGGAATGAGCAGCCAAGCCCGCCTGCAACTCATCGCGGAAAACTCAGCGACCGTTGTGTGTTGCACGCCAACGTATGCGCTACGACTTGCGGAAGTCGCGGCTGAGCAAGGCGTTGACTTAGCAGGCGGCAGTGTGCAGAAACTCATTGTCGCCGGCGAGCCCGGTGCCAGCATTCCCGCCACGAAACAACGCATCGAATCGGCGTGGGGAGCGGATCTGTTCGACCATTGGGGAATGACGGAAATCGGCGCGTTGGCCGTAGAACCGCTGGATCGTCGCGGCGGATTGACGATGCTCGAACACCAATGCATCGCAGAGATTCTTGACTCCGAGACAATGGAACCCGTCTCACCCGGCGAACAAGGCGAGTTAGTCATTACGAACCTCGGTCGACTTGGTTCGCCGCTGATCCGTTATCGCACTGGTGATTTGGTCCAAGCTGCCGAAGGCCCCTCCGAAAGTGGGTGCAACTTTATTCATTTGGAAGGCGGCATCCTCGGACGGGCAGAGGACATGGTCACAATCCGCGGGAACAATGTCTTCCCA
>NZ_CFHRBF010000023.1:0-147179 GCF_984380535.1 Thalassoroseus sp. | reverse complement strand
TATAGAAAATTACGCCAACCGGGTTCGATCTCCAACTCATCCCGATCGATCGCCTGCTACTCAAAGATCGCGAAATAAGCTTCGAGCAATCCCGCTGAATGAGCATCACAGATATGCATCAAGTCCATCTCGTCGGTGACTGCGTCATCCGTCAGCACAAGCACGCCACCAATTGTACCTACCGCTTGCTGTTTGTCATTCTCCTTTATCGTGCGGATTTTTCCTTTGATTTCCCGGTAGTAAGCCTCGTGCTCGCCGCTGAACATCAAAGCTTCGGAAGAAAAATGGATGCTGCCAGTAAATTCATTCGTCATGTGTTGCTCTCTCTCAGATGTTGTTTCGGCTTGCTTGAAATGAACTGAACCGGTATTGTGCAAGCATTCGCTGGCAAAAGAATGCGCCATGGAGGGGCTAGTGTCAAACAAAAACTTGCAAAAGTTGGCAACTGCCGACCAGATTCGTGTGTTGCTGAAGAAGAACGGGCCGATGTCCGCCACTGAGACTGGCAATGCGTTAGGCATCACGCGCGAAGCCGCCAGGCAACAGTTCGGCAAGCTAGAAGCAACTGGCGAAGTCGAGACATTCACCGAGCCACAACCGATCGGCCGTCCCCAGCGTCGGTGGACCTTGACGCCAGCCGGTCACTCGAAGTTTGGGGACCGTCATGCGGAACTGGCAGTTTGGTTGCTAAGTTCGATCGAACGGCAATTGGGCAAGCGGGGAGTCGATGTTCTAGTTTCCCAATGGGGGGATCATCAGATTGAGAAATACACTAAGAAACTTGACGGAGAAGTCGGACTGGAGCGACGGCTCCGTGCCTTGGCGACGGTTCGAGACGCCGAAGGACACGTCACTGAATGGAAGACCGTGGATGGTGACTACCAACTAGTCGAGTACCACTCACCGCTCTACACAGCTTGTGTGGCGTTTCCGCTGCTCTGGGAAGTCGAATCAGACCTCCTGAGGAAGGCATTGGGCGACGGAGTCAGCGTAGTGGTCATTGAGCATTTGGCGAAAGGTGATCGTCGCTGCATATATCAGTTCGCTTCTGGCGACGCTTAATGACTCAGCAATCCTTTAACAGGATTCCTAGAGTTACAATAAAGAGTGTGCGACCTAGTAAATGTTTGCGGGGGGGCAAACATGGATGTTCTGAAATTGGCAAAGCATGCATTCGACTACTCGCGCCTCGGACCAATTCTTCGTCCCCGGCGGACACGTTGATTTGGACTTCCATACCCGGTTTCATCCTCTCCAAGAGGTCCGGGGAGTTGTGATTTGCCTGTTGCATAAGCAGGAACTTATGCAACACCTCTGAAACTGTCGCCATCTTTTCTCCAAATAGGTAAAGTTCGAGGTAAGAAAAGTTACCTGCACAACCTACTAGAGAGCGTTTTAAGACGAAATATAGTGAAAAAATCCTTAGAATGGGAATTTTTTCCAAAATAAATGGCCATTTTGGGCTTGACAAGGTGACGATAGTGGCCTCCGCGCCATTACCCACTATTACCGAATGTATTACGTGTTTTGAAATTTCGTGACGTTAGGAATAAGGGTTACTATAGCGCAGTATGTGGCCGACCCCCGGAATCGTCACCTGGTTACCTTTCCGTCACCCCGCCTGAAAACCCCCGAAAACCACCAATCCCGGAAAAATTCCCGTTTGGCCGATTTTTTCACTATATTTTGGCTTAAAACGCACTCTAGTAGGGTGTAGGGAAGTGACACCGAACGAGGATCGAAGGCAAATCCATGACCGCCGCAACACTGCGGTTGTCTGATCTCGATCCACCGATCGCTCTACTGAGGATGATCGACAAGGGATGTCTCGAATACCTGGAGTTGACGGACTCGATTGCCGACAACGGCGTCCTGAACTCAATCCTGGTGAGGCCATCCCCCGCTGACTCATCCCGCTTTCAAATTGTCGACTCGAATCTGATAAAGACGGGTTCCTCACTCAGGCCGCTGACGCGGCAGACCATTCTGACACCGTCTTTCGATAGTCAGAAGAGCCTCGAAGAATGAAGCGGGACGCCGGTCGCCTTTTCGGGCGGATTTGACCCTCCTCCCCCTCCATCGCCCATTGCTATAACTCTTTTTGCAGGTGATAGCGATCCTGGTCACGAATTGGATTGATGAGGTTGTTTTTCACGATTCCGGATCGTGACATTTGGTTGGGATGGTTTTCGGCTAGGGATAATCGGCATCCTCGGGCATGTTGACAATCCGCAACGAGAGAATGTCTGACCCAATATTACATTACCATCGACGGTCGTCAATGATGGTGTAATATTGGGAAAATCACTCTAAAGGCCAAGCGCGTGTATACACTGCAAATGAAGATCATCGCCTACTATCGAGTTTCCACGAGAGGCCAGGGGAAATCGGGACTAGGGCTCGAAGGACAGCAACACGCGGTCGAGGAATTTGCTAAACGGCACGGGGCTGAGATTGTCAACACCTATACCGAGGTGGAGTCTGGCAAACGCAAAGATCGCCCCGCTTTAGCAAGCGCTATCGGTCAAGCGCGTCTCGGCAAAGCCACGTTGGTAGTCGCAAAACTGGATCGTCTCGCCCGGAACGTAGCGTTCCTTTCGGCCCTTCTGGAGTCCGGCGTTGATTTCGTCGCCTGCGACAATCCGACAGCTCACAAGCTGACGATCCATGTTCTGGCAGCGGTGGCCGAGGACGAGGCTCACCGCATCAGCGAGCGCACGAAAGCCGCCCTGGCTGCCGCCAAGAAGCGGGGTGTCAAGCTTGGGTCCGCACGGCCGGGACATTGGGATGGGCGAGAACACAAGCGGGGATGGCGAGCGGCCACGAAGGTCGCCGCCGAACAACGCTCGCGAAAGGCCCACGAGGACTACGCTTTTCTCTTGCCGTTGATGCAGCGATTGCGGGCCGAAGGAGCCTCGCATCAGGCCATCGCTGACCATCTGAACGCAAATGGTCACACGACGTCCCGCAGCCTCCCATGGACCGCTACGGCCGCCTGGAGAGTGCTCAAACGGGCACAATCCAGCTAGGTCGGGTGAGCTTCACCAACCCAGCCTATTCGCCACCCAATGAGGACGTCGCATCCCGATCTCTTCAAATGGCCCACTCGCCTGTTCAAGCGGTAGTACCGAGCTGGTTGCCCCTGAGAATTGTATCGGTTCGGGTACATCGGGAGCCAGTTTTCGAAGGACACTCCGTCCGCGACTCAGGCCTTTCCTGTCTACCGATGATCTCGTTGATAAGGTTGCTGCGGCCCATTTTCTTTTAGCCATTTGCAGGAATTGCTTTAGGAAGATCAGCCAACACGGTTTGACGAAAATGTGTGATTTATTTCGCAGAAATTCTCAGAAACCGACCCCAAAAAACTGCTTGAGCGGGAAATACCCTAGTGTAAGAGATGCTCACAACGGGAATTGGAACTCATGACTAGCTACCATTTTCTGCACTGCGAGATTGCGCCTGCCGCGTCGCTCAATCTCATAAGTCCGTGGAATCGCGCCTTCCGGACAACCGGAGCCATTCCCTTTGTAAGCTATTTGTCAGCAACAGGTTGCGACACTTCAGTGACCTGATCACATTAGCATTGATTGATGTAAAGAAACGAATCTTCGTCAGGCCTTTGCATCACAACTGGTTTCGGCCAAAGAACTGCAGCGTCGCCTTGCAATCTGACGTTCCGATTCCCTGTTCCGACTCGGGCCGTCAGCGTTCATCGAATTCTTGCTTAAACATGGCGTCGAGGCAATCGGTAACCCTCCGGGTTATTTTCCGGGGCATGTCCCGACCACCTACGCGCATTTCAAATGGAGTTGGAGTCAATGAAATATCAACGTAGTCAATCTGTTGGTCGCCAAGACGCCAGCTGTCGAGATTGGCTCTGGCGACAAGAAACGTTCGTGATGCCGCAACGACCACCGTGAAGATGATTTGTTCGCACGCCGGTACCTGCATGATCTGGACATCGACGCGCTGCTTGGCGTGAACACGTTCTTCGATGTCGAGAAGGCAATCTGTCGTTGCTTGCGAGATCGTGTGGAATCAACAACAGACACAATCAACGCCGAATCGGTCTACGACATTGCGGTTGTTCGCAGCAATGCCCATTGGGTATCGCCGAGCGTTCAAGGGGCACCGCATATTCCTCGAAAAGCACTCCGGGGTGTTTACGACGCCCTTGTGGCGGCGGCGGATTTTTTCGACCTGAAGAATCGACACCAGGACGGCTTCGACTTCGATTCCGCCTCGGCCATGTACCGAGCCTATGAGAACGACCTGTTCCGCTTCGACCAGTTGTACCGGCACTTCTGCGAAGCTGCCGACACCGCCGAGGCCCACAGCTTCGACGTACTGAAGAACCTGCGGGAGCGGATCGAAGCCGCTTATGTCAATTGGTACATCACGCAGATGTCGCTCGCCTGGGGCAAGTTCGTGAATGCCGGACTACTGGCGAATTGGAAAATCGACAAAATTCCCAACCAGCAGCAATTCTTCGAGAAGCAAATCCGACCTCGACTGAAGGAATCCGATCGACGGAAAACCTTTGTCGTCATTAGTGATGCCTTCCGCTACGAAGCCGCCGAGGAACTGACCCGTGTTTTGAACGGGACGTATCGCTTCGAGGCCGATCTTGCTTCCCAGCTCGGTGTGCTGCCCTCGTATACTCGGCTGTCCACCAGGAGCGGTACTGGCTACGAGCCATTAACGAAGTGATTGATGAGAACGATGTTCGAGATCAACAGATAATTCGGCAGACTCGGCAGTGGATGGAGAATCCGAGTGCCGAAGCTGAGTTAATTACCAGCCTGACCTTTTCGTCCCGGTTCAGTGACATCTGGGAACAGTTGGCAGGGAGGCTTCTTGCCGACCAACCCGACCGAATCCTGCAAGTTTGTGAGCATGTGCTGAGTCGAGTCCTGCAAGAACATGGAGCGGCGGCGTCACACAATTCGCAAGGCTTTGTTGCGACTTGGCGGTTTGCTAACCGGCGAGTACCTCCCCGACCAGAGAACCGTACTTGGCTAGAAGCACGAATTACTGAGGCAGCATCCGTCAGCCTCAATCTGGTAAACAGCTTGTGGCATTTTTACTGTTCAGGCCAATATTCGATTTTGCAAGTGGAGGACCTCGATGCGGTCCGAGAGCATGAGATTCGTTCACTACAAGCGGCTCTTTCCAGCGGTGAAGCACTGGGAAAGGTAATTTGTTCACAACACCCGTATGTGTTCTCACAACTTGTATTCGATTTTGGTAATCACAACCCTGAGGGAACTGGCGATATTCCGGCTTGGACGTGGTTATCTCCAGTCCTTCTCGACGCATTGCGTCGAGAAATTGCCGTGATTGCTGTTGGGATCGCCAGTTTAGTTGCGGCACGGGACTCAGGAATTCTTCGGGAGCCGTGGACAATTGATCCAAAGATCTTTTTTGCATTCTTCTCGAACGATGCTGAGGAAGTGGTCGCTTCGATGAGCGATTTGGCCAGCCAGGTGGAAGTCGCAGAAGAACGTCAGATTGTAAACGCAGTTGTGGAATCTGCCCGGATCGCAATTCAGGAGAGAACAGCAGCAATGGAAAAATGTGGAGAGGATGCTGACCAATCGTAGATATTGGGTCCTGCTTGAAACGCTGCGATGCTGCAAGCAGGGGCGAAGATTTCTGGCGATCATTCATTCTGACGCTTGATTTACCCAAGCCGCACAACGATCGCGAACTCCCATGGGGGGGGAAAGGCGTAGACGGAGACTGAATTCGTTGCAAGAAGCGAGATTGAGGATCGGGTACGAGTTTACGCAAAGAGCCGATTCATGTAATCCTGCTGGTCGGAGGTGAAGAAGTGGCGATAGCGTTGCTTGACCGCTTCGTTTCCTTGGTGGCCCATCCATCGGTCAATGATTGGGTCGGAAACACCCCTCCGAGCACAGTTGGAGCAAAATGAGTGCCTCAAAACGTGCCAGCCACGAATCACCTCCCACTTGCTGCCAGAAAGTGTGGTTTTGAAATGGTGGTGGGCTTGGCTCTCGGTTATCGGCCTTGGTTCGCCATTGTCCATCACTGCGATACTGTAACGACCTCCCGGATGCGGGCCGTTAAACCACGCTTCCATGATTTCACGTAGTCTAGGGTGCATGAACACTTCACGTTGGGTCGTTCGATGTGTTCTTGAATCCTTGCGACCTCGCAGTCGAACAAATGCCCTTTCGAAATCCCAGTCCTCGATTTCAGAGCGGATAATTTCTGACCGCCGGGCACCGGTAAAGGCAGCGATTGCGACTGCTGGGTGAATGAACGGATGCCGCGCGTTGGCCTGAAAAAACTGTAGAAGTTCCAAAACCTGATCTTCATCCAAGAAAAGGCAGTCCCAATAGGCTTTCTGCTGCTCCTTCGTGAGGTTCCCGCGCTTGATGATGAGTTCAATCTCTGTCCAAGATTTGAATGGCAGCGGCTGGTCGGAACGTGCCAAGCGAACGGCTTTGTGCGGGCTTTCACCAGTCACAATCTGTTGCTCAACCGCAAACTTCCAAATTTGACTCCAGGTTCGGAACTCTTTCTCGACAGTACGCGGGGAAACCGTTTTTCCGTTCTGTCCTGGCTCTTTCTGCCGTTTTGCCGCATATTCTCGCAACACATCGGTATTGATGCGGTCTAAGGGAGTATTCTCGCCCAGTAGTCTGAGGAAATGAGTGGTATGGATTCTCTCACCGGCAACTGTTGATGATTCCTTGTCACTGCTGCTGGCCTCGAAATAGGCGTCAATCACCGCACACAGTGTGTACGATTCCGTAACGATCGGCTTTTCGGTCAGTTTGCCGCCCGAGCAGATGAACAAACGCGTCTCTTCACGGGAGGCACCCGCTGGTATCGCCAAGCGGCCCGTTTTTAGTAGGCGAATCGTTTCTTCGATCTGAGCGAGTTGATTTTCTGCCTCTCGCCGATTCTTTACGTCTAGGCTTGGTTTGAACTGCGTTCCGCCAAAACGGAAGCTGCAGTGATAAACGTCACCGACTTTCACTAAACTCGCCATGTGTCTGCTACCAAATCTATGTCAGGAACTCACCTCGCAGATGGTAACAAATTGGTAACAGTATTGGCAACATACGAGCCACACCACAGCGATATCCAACCACACCGATTACGCCTTAATCGCTTCATCCTGTTGGTTTTATGGCATGAATCTATGCCATAGCAATGTGTGAGCAATACTGGACGCGCTGGATTCAAAATCCAGTATGGGTAAACCATGTGGGGGTTCGAGTCCCCCCTCCGGTACTTTGCAATCAAAGGACTTACGTCAAATCGACGTGAGTCCTTTTTTCATGCCACTTCGAAATCCGACACGAATCTGACATATACGCTGGTCTTGAA
The DNA here is from genome assembly GCF_984380535.1 of Thalassoroseus sp. Lineage (NCBI taxonomy): Bacteria > Pseudomonadati > Planctomycetota > Planctomycetia > Planctomycetales > Planctomycetaceae > Thalassoroseus > Thalassoroseus sp. The sequence continues at coordinate 139,817 of NZ_CFHRBF010000023.1, read as the reverse complement.
TTGGGTTTGTATCGATGGCCAGCACTATTCTCCGCCATACGATTCTCTCATCCGTTGGGTTGAGAAAAAGGCGATTTAGCCTTCGATTCGCACGGTTGCGGATTTGTACCGAATCTGCGTGGAGAATTTCCTCCAGCGGCGTGAGAGAAGAGTCGACGCTGGCTGGCGAGAAGATTTGTTCCAAACATCTTCGCTGACATCTTGATGAACGGTTGCTCGTTCGTGCTTTGAGGTCTAGTGATCTTCAAGGTAACATTGATAGCCGGGCCAAGGACCGTGGGAATGGCGTGTCAATCCAACGAGACACGATCGCAAAGGAAGTGACGACATTTCGACTGATTTGGAACTGGGCAACAACCGAAGAAATGCACCGCCGCCATCAATGACGAACAGGACGCTTGGGATTGGCCTTGTGGTTTGGATCGGCGTCTGTCTCGGTGCCGGTGCCTTAGGAGCTATTGCGACGACAACGGAGATTAACGGCTGGTACAGGACGATCGCCAAGCCGGCCTGGAATCCTCCCGATTTTGTCTTCGGGCCAGTCTGGACCACATTGTATATGATGATGGGAGTCGCGGCGTGGATCGTTTGGAAACCTGCAGGCTTCCGAGCGGCGGTGTTACCATTGACGCTGTTCGCCGTACAACTCGGTCTCAATGTCGCTTGGTCCTGGATTTTCTTTGCAATGCATCAGCCTGGCTGGGCCTGCGTGGAAATCGTGATTCTGTGGCTGGCGATTGTGGCAACGACAGTGGCGTTCTTCAGGTCCTCGAAAATCGCCGGCTGGTTGATGGTGCCGTATTTGGCATGGGTCAGCTTTGCCAGCGTATTGAACTTCACGATCTGGCAATTGAATGCCGGTTGAAGCATTTATTCGTCGCCGTGCACGAGATATCGAACTTCGTGGGTCTTGAAGTGGCTGTCGACAGAACTACTTCAAATGCCATGTCGCAAGGTATTGTCGAAGCGCTTGGCTGACGCTCATCTGCCCAGACGTTACACTGCGGAAGGACATCGACGAATTCTCCATGGCAGCGGTCAGCGACGCGACTTGGCGAGAGGATTCGCGTTGCGTCCTATCGATGCGGTCATGGGTGGTTTTAGACGAATAGGTCATTTGGCGTATGGACAAGCAACCGAAGTCAGCCTCAGAGCCAACCGCCCTTCAGGATGAGGTGGCCGAGCGCTTCGGTGTCCTTCCCAATTTTTTTCGGTTGGCACCGGAGGCGCCCGAGGTCACCACAAACCTGTGGGGGTTCGCCAAATTCGGCTATCTCGACAACCCGCTACCACCATTGTTCAAGGAGCGGCTGTTCGTCTATCTTTCCCGATTCTGCGAGGTTCGCTACTGCATTGCCCGGCACGTGGGCTTTCTGATCGGCTTGGGTCAACCGTCAGGAGACAGGCTGGCTTCGCCGGAGTCACTCGAGAAAGTGGTGCGGTTGATCCGTCGTCCGCTCCCTGAGGGTGAGTTGCTGACACCCTACATCGAGGAGCTAGAGAGAATCGAATCGGCCATCGCTCCGCCCGACTCTGAGTCAGAGGCGGAAGAATCGGTCTTTGCCTGTGCGACGCACGTGTTTCTGCAAACGGCGGACGCTCCGCGAAGTCTGGAGGCCCTGCGGATTGCATTCGATGGGGCTACGCTGCAGCATCTCCTTGTCTTTCTGGCTTTCGTCCGCACCGCCCACTTTTGGACGCAGGTACATCCCGAACTCAAGCAGGAAGACGACATTCAACAGTTGCTTTCAGTCCATGAAGCCCTGGCGGAATGTGTGTTGCGTGATCACCAATCGGACGAGACGACACAGTCAATCCTCAAAGAACTCGCGGACCTACGTCGAGAACGGGAACACGCCGAGTTGCTACGGGTGACTCTGGCAAGTATCGGCGATGCCGTGATCGTCACCGATCCGCAGGCACGGATCACGACCATGAACAGCGTGGCTGAGGAGTTGACCGGATGGACAGCGGAGGATGCAAACGGGAAGCCATTGGAATCCGTCTTTCGCATCGTCAATGAATACAACCGAGAAACTGTCGAAAATCCCGCGACCAGATCACTGCGAGACGGTGTGATCGTGGGCTTGGCGAATCACACCATCTTGATCGCCAAAGACGGAACGGAATGTCCGATCGACGACAGCGCCGCTCCAATCCGCAAAGACGGCGATGTCGTCGGCTGTGTACTCGTGTTTCGGGATGTGACCGAGCGACGACGAACGGAAAACGAGTTGGCTGAACAGGCCCGCCTAATGGCAATGCGAGCGGACGTCAGCACGGCACTGGCGACCACCGACCCTCTTCGAGATGTGCTCCAACGCTGTAGCGAGGCACTCGTGCGACATCTCGATATGGCCTTCGTTCGCATTTGGACGCTGGCTGAAGCTGATGACGTCTTGGAACTGCGAGCGAGTGCCGGACAGTACACGCACTTGAACGGTCCTCATAGTCGGGTTCCGGTTGGGAAGTTCAAGATTGGGCGAATCGCTCAGCACAGAGAGCCGCTGCTGACAAACGATGTTCCGAACGATCCGAATATCAGCGACCCGGAATGGGCCAAGCGAGAAGGCATGATTGGCTTTGCCGGCTACCCGTTGCTCATCGGAGATAAGGTAGTCGGCGTGTTGGCGATGTTTGCCCGGCGACAACTTTCGGAGATCGTCATGGCCGATCTTCGCCCGCTGGGGGAGGCGATTGCTCAGTATCTCGATCGCAAGCAGACCGAAGCCGCCCTCCGGGAAAGTGAGCTTCGCTATCGGTTAATTGGTCAAGCCGCTAACGATGCGATCTGGGATTGGAACCTGGTGACCAACGAAGTCGTTTGGAATGAGGGCTTGCAAGCTCGCTTCGGCTACGCACCGGAGCAGATCGGTAAAGATATCGAGTGGTGGTACGAACATATTCACCCCGAAGACCGTGATCGCATCGTTCAGGACATCCACGCCGCAATCGATAATGGTGAAACAGTTTGGCACGACGAGTATCGCTATCGGCGAGCCGATGGTAGCCACGCCGACGTGTTCGACCGGGGCACAATCGTCTATGATCCGGAGGGAACACCGCTTCGCATGGTTGGTTCGATGCTTGACCTGACTGAACGCAAGCAGGCCGAAGAGCAACTGCGAGAGAGCGAAGAAAAGTTCCGTCTGATGGCGGATACGATCCCCCAGTTGGCATGGATGGCCCGACCGGATGGACACGTCTTCTGGTATAACCGCCGTTGGCATGAATACACGGGCACATCCCCCGAAGAGATGGAGGGCTGGGGTTGGCAGTCCGTGAGTGATCCGGACGTCTTGCCAGCGGTGCTGGAGCGGTGGAAAAGTTCCATTACCAGCGGCGAACCGTTCGACATGGTGTTTCCGCTCAAGGGCGTGGACGGGCAGTTCCGACCGTTTCTGACCCGAATCAATCCGCTACGCGACAGTCAAAACCAAATTCGTTTCTGGTTTGGCACGAACACAGATATCTCTGAGCAACGCGAGACGCAGGAGCGACTGCGGGAGATTGCTGCCAAACTGTCTGAGGCCGATCGTCGCAAAGATGAATTCTTGGCGACCCTCGCCCATGAACTTCGCAATCCGCTGGCTCCGATCCGCATGGGCCTAGAGGTTCTCAAGCGAGAGCGTCACAATCCGCAATTGATCGAGCAAGTCCGCAGCACCATGGAGCGGCAAACGCTGCAGCTGATCACACTGGTGGACGATTTACTGGAAGTTTCTCGTATCACCCGGGGCAAGCTCGAACTGCGAAAGTGCCGAGTCAAGCTCGACGAAATCGTGCAGAGTAGTGTGGAAGCTTCCCAGCCGTTTATTGACGAAGCGAATCATTCCCTTTCCGTGAAGCTGCCGCACGATCCGCTCGACCTGCATGCCGATCCTCACCGCTTGTCGCAGGTGCTTTCGAACCTGCTCAACAATGCGGCGAAGTACACTCCTGAAGGAGGCCAGATTTGGCTTACGGTCGAAAGGCAGGGCAACGATGTCCGGATTTCTGTGAAAGACACGGGAATCGGGATTCCAGCTGAGATGAAGAACGCGATATTCGATATGTTCGCCCAAATTGAACGGCCGATGGAGCGAGGCTACACCGGCTTGGGCATTGGGCTGACGTTAGTGAAATCGCTTGTCGAGATGCATAGCGGCAAAATCGAAGTGTTCAGCGAGGGAGAGCATCGGGGCAGTGAGTTTGTTGTGCGGTTGCCGATTCTGATCGAAATGCCAGACAAAGATCACCAGACCGACGAGGCCGCCAAACAGCAGAACGTTAAGTCGAAGCGGCGAGTTCTCGTGGTCGATGACAACAAGGCGGCTGCAGAAATGCTGAGTCTCGTTGTCAAGATGCTTGGCAGCGAAGTTCGGATCGCCAACGATGGCCGGGAAGCCGTCGAGGTTGCCGCCGAATATCTGCCCGATGTCATTCTCATGGACATTGGGATGCCGAAAATGAACGGATACGAGGCAGCCCAGCACATCCGACAGCAGCCATGGGGCACCCATATCTTGTTGATCGCTCTGACCGGTTGGGGACAGGAGGAAGACAAGCGACGGACCACGGACGCCGGCTTCGACTACCATCTGGTCAAGCCGGCTGAGCCATCGGAATTGCAACGGCTATTCCAGAAGGTTGAGGAAAAGCACCCGTAGAAGTTCGGTCATTCATCCAGGCTACCACGGTGCGAGCCACGACGAGCATTGAACAGGAAGCTGTTGCACCATTTTGGCAGCCCACTCAATTCGCCAATCGTTTCCGCACACAGCCTCCCGCCCAACAGCAATTGGGCCAGAACTGGCTATCTTTTTCTTCAATACCTACAGCCACTCTTATCAAGTTGTTTTCCGCGTCTTGAACCCCTCAGTTGAGATCGGTGATTGCCAGTTTTTCTTGGAGATGATGGCCACCAGCGCTACCGCGATTAAACCAACGATCCATAACCAGGGATTGGTGTCGGTAATTTCCGGCAGCGTGATCTTCCCTGCATTGCCGAACTGCTCAGTGAACGCCTTGAGCGGCGGATATGCAGCGACATAAATGCCCGCTCCGAACAACATCCCGACGACACCGACGACGGCATCTTTCCGGCCTTCACCGCAAGCAGCGATTCCGGTTCCTGGGCAGTAACCGAGGACTGCCATTCCAATGCCGAAACAAAGACCACCCAAGATAATTCCGCCCCAGGCCAACGGCTTGAGATGCAGTGAAACAGCATCAGTCGGCAAGAGGGCATAGATACCGACGGCTCCCACAACCACGGCAGTCCCCATGATCTTCACGACAGTCCAATCCTTGAGCAAGAACTGGCCGAGGATCACCTGATACTTGGCCACACGGCCTTTTTGAAGCAGCACCCCAAAGAGGATGCCGGTGAACAATCCCAGTGCGAGTTTCCAGATGGGGTCAAACATGGCTTGCTCCCTTTCGACCATAGAGGACAAATGCGGTAGCGATTCCGGTGGCAAAAATGATGATCGTAAATAGCCAGCTTGATGCGGCCAATTGCAGTGTGCCGCTGATTCCGTGACCGCTAGTGCAACCCTGAGCCATCCGAGCGCCGAACAGCATCAAAGCTCCTCCCAGGAAAGCCGCCGTATAACGTTTGCCCTTGGATGAACCAAAGCGTTTTTGCCAAAGGAGCGGGACTGCGGGATCATTTCGATCCCCTGAGGATTTGGAACTGACGAAGGCTCCGATGAAGACGCCAAGAACCAGCATCCACTCCCAGCCGATTTTGGGCGATTCTTTCTCGAAGTAGCTATTGGTTTCGGCAATCGTAGGAGCCACCGCTTTTTCGGTGAGAGCCGCCGTATGCTCAATTGCTGTAGTAATTCCTAACGGATGGTCGGCAGTGAGAAAGGCGAACCAACTGAGGACGCCGATCCCAGCTCCGACGACGTACGGCGACCAGGAGGTCGCAGTCAAAAAGCGTTTCATGCGGAAGTTCCTCCAATTCGGGAAAGGAATGATTTGTTGTAGGTCTACCGAGGTTCTGCGTTGTATTCGCCCCGTTTTTCGGCTTTGGGCAGATGTTCTTCGAGAACAAATTTCGGTCGCTCGTGTGAGTTGACGAAAGCCGCGATGTCTAAAGCCTCTTGCTCGGAGAGGCTAGGGTCGCCGAGCGGCATGGCGACCTTCAGCCAGGCTGCCAGTTTTTCGTTACGAGTCAGCCCAGCACCGTCGTTGTAGGATTGTGGTCCCCAAGTCGGTGGACCTTCATCCGTGCCTTGTCCACTTTCGCCATGACAATCCGCACATTTTTCGGCGTACAATGTCTTGCCCCGTTTGAGGTCGGCCTGCTTTGGATCAAGTTTGAGTGGCGGAACATGACGTGGGCCAAGAGGCTTTTCGGGATTCATACGGATACGACTGCCACCAGATAGCCAAGTGATGTAGGCCGTTACTGCAACCGACACCTTGCTTCCGTTGGGAGGTCGCACACCATTCATACTCCGCATAAAACAATTCAAAACCCGATCTTCGAGGGTGATCACTCGCTTCTCACGAGGGGACCATGCCGGATAAGCCGAGGCGATGTCGAGAAATGTTGCCGCCTTTGGGTCAGTCCCGGCATCCAGATGGCATGAGCTACAAGTCAGAGCGTTGTTGACATAAGGCTTCGAAAGAGGATGTTCGCCGGTGTTCTCGACAATCTCTTTGCCGAGAGCAACGACCTTGCCTAGTTCGCCAGGTGGGAGTGAAGTTTGTGGCGTCCAATTATCACTCTTCCTATTCTCTGCCGAATGCAGCAGGACGGATGCTCCAAAAGCTAGTAAGCTGAAAACCAGCAAGGTTAGAATCCTATAGTCTTGTCTTTGCATTGTCGGTTCCTTCTTCGGCAAAGCAGTTACGGCTTCAATTGTTTTTACACCAGACAATAGGTAGTCATAGGTTAGTCCGGGTTTGGAATCCGTTTGATGTGTGACGGTCGGGGAGCGGAAATCGAGTCAGATCTTTGGAAGTGGCGTTCTACAATGTCTACAACTTTTTCATCACTAATGTGAACGTCTTCCGCTTTTCGCATTTCGCCGTAACGATGAATGCCGTTTAACATGCCGCTGTGCGAGACGACTTGATAGGACTTGTTCCTGACCAACGGAACTCCTTTGATTCGCATATCACGAATCCGGTTTCCTTTTGCGCGGGTGGAGTCAATCGTCCATGTCATTCCTGATGTCTGGATGAGTCCGCCCACACGATCCAACGGATTCTCGGCAGATAGATTCGTTGCGGATTGCTCTACTAGGTTTTGAATCTGTCGGCCCTTGAGTCGAAATGTAGCGACTTTGACAGGATGAGGTAACAGCGTGTAAAGGTCTTCACGAGTCACCTTTCCTTGAGGCAATGTGACCCCGTACCCGACACCAGGTAGCAAGGCGATATCAGCTTTTGTCTGCTGACGAAGTAAGTCGGCGACAAACACATCAAACGGACTCTCGTACTTGTACTGTCTAGGGATCGGGGTTTTCGCTGTTCCGATGACCTCTTCTAGCTCCTCTTGATGCGGTTGGCGAAGCTCAGCAATCAGCATTGCCATCTTTGGGTGTGAAAAGTCCCGTTCCCAAAGCAAATGAATCTCGTCTTCGATCTTCGTGATCCTTCTATCGACAAGGCTGATGCGAACTTCACCAAGAGCTGCTGTGTCCGACATGGCTTGGACAATTTTGGTTTTATTAATAGTGATGGCCGGATGCAGGCGGTCGTGAGAATGTCCGCCCACGATCAGATCGATTCCGTCAACTTCTTCAGCCAGCACTTTGTCCACCGCTGTACCTTGGTGAGATAGTACAACGACCACATCGGCTTCTCGGCGAAGTTTGGGGATGTAGCGGTGAGCGGCAGCGATGCCACTTGTGAACCGAAGTCCTTGGATGTTCTTCGGTGCGGTCGTCTGATGAGTGTTGTGATAGCCGATTGCCAAGACTGCGACTTTCACATTGTCTACTAGAAATATTTTGAATGGCGTTCCCAAAGCAGGCTGTTTGGTCTTTTCCTCAACAATATTTGCTCCCCGCATAGGGAAGGTGGCGAGTTGTTGAAGGTGGCGAGTTTGTTTGATGCCGTAATCAAAATCATGGTTGCCGAGAGCCATATAGTCGTAGCCCACAGCGTTCATCATATGAATGATGGCTTCGCCCTTTGTGAGATTTCCTAACAGGTCATCGCTAAAGGTGTCGCCTGCGTGGAGAAGCAGGACGTTCTGTTCGCCTCGCTTTTCCCGAATCCGTTCAACCGCTGCGGCTAAAGCTTCAAATCCGCCAATCCGTCCTGCCCCCTGAAACCGGTTGTCCGGTTGTTGAGGGTTGCCAGTTTGTGAAGTGGCGTCTTCGGGAACGACAGCAAAAGGAATATGCCGACCATGAAAATCACAAGTGTGAAGGATCGTCACTATAGTGGAACGGTTGGTTTCGTTGTTATCCTCTGCCTCACTGAAAGGACAAAACCCTCCAGTGAGCAGAAGGCTGAGGAATAGAGATCGCATAGTACTCAAAGCCGATTACTTAAACGGGATATAGGCATAGCCATCCATCTGCAGATTGATATTGACCGTCGCCGCTGAGACAGCCACTTTGACTTCGGGAGCAACTTCACTTGTAGCAAAGCCGTGGTGAGCAAGAGCTTGACCACAGACAAAAATCTCGACACCCGCTTCCTTAAGTTTGGCCATCAATTCCAAGTTGGGATTCTTTGTCTTTCCTTTGTCGGTCAGATAAGAGTTGGTGTGTTTGGCATAGCCCTCGTGGGACAAAGCAGCTTTCGTGGCGGGGCCGTGCAGAATAATCGCCATCTTGAATCCCTTGTCCATCCCGGCTCCGGCTGCGGTGTATTGGTTGAGGATCAACGCTGCCCGGTCAAAGCCCTTGATAACACTCCCCGACTTGTCGTCTGACGTGATGTCAAGAATTACCTTCGAGTTCTTTTTGGGTTGGTGGGCGACGTCCGGCAGCACGACGATCCCGCCGTGGTTCTTGATGACCGGGTGCTTATAATGAGGGTCGCCTGTAGGATCAGCAAAGGCTGTCGTCGTGAAGAGCGTCGCGAGGGTGAAAGCGATGACTGATTTCATAGTGATTCTCCTCATTTCGAGTTGCGTTTCTTGTGACAGGTTTCTCGATCTTCAGATTGAATCCATAGAGGTCGTTTTTCGCATTTCAGAACTGCAAGAGTTAGACGATATCTCTTGGTGTCGTCAGACTGTCATTAAGTTTGCTGTCTTCCAGGCCGACATCCCGCCGATTGCGTTGGGGACATCATCAAAGCCTTCTCGCTGAAGAAATGAGGAGGCAATCGAAGCCCGGTAAGCGTCGATGAAACAGCATGATTTTCTCCTGTCAGTTGAGGGCCGTGGTTTGAACTCCCGCCGCTGCCAAGCCGCCGATGACCAGTGACAAAACCACAACGAACCATCCGAAGGCTTTGGACAGCGACTCGCTCGGCACCTTTTTGGCGACGAACAATCCGCCAAACATTCCGATCATCGCCAATCCAAGGAACATTGATGCAAGTTGCCAGTCCAGTGAGACTTGCTGTAATTGCCCACCCAATCCACCGACCGCATTCAAAGCGATGATCGCCAACGACGATCCGACAGCGGCTTTCGTCTCGACTCCGGCAAATAACACTAAGGCAGGAACAATCAGAAATCCGCCACCGACCCCCAAGAATCCGGTCAGTACACCGACAGCGGCACCGATCAAAAGACAGGGCCAGAACCGACACTGTTGCTGGTGCTTCTTTTCAGGGCGTTTGCGAATCATGGCGATGCCGGTGACGAGCATCAGGACGGCAAAAATGCCTAGCAACACCCGTTGCGAAACCATATGTGTCAAGAACGATCCCGCATAAGCTCCGATAACCCCCGTCGCTGCAAATAGCAATGCGGCTTTGATGTGGAAGTTCCCGTTTCGCCAGTGAAGACCCGCACCGAGTAAACTCGTGCCGCCGACTACCACCATCGACATCGCCACCGCCTCTTGAGCCGGAATGCCGGCCACGAAGACGAAAACCGGCAGAGTGAGGATTGATCCTCCTCCACCAAGAGCACCGAGCGTCAACCCGATGACAAGAGCTAATGCCAACGAGACAATCATGCCGACCGTCATGAGGACACCTTTGGCGAAAGGTTACTTGGCGTGGTTGTCCACATAGCTTTTGACGAACTCTCGCAGTTCCTCCTGTTCGCACTCGAAGCCCATCTCTTCCGCCTTCTGAAGGGTCTGTTCGCCACTCATGCCTTGTTCGACGGCCATATGCATCATGACCATCGCCCCCGCCCGCTTTCCGCTTTTGCAATGGGCGAACACGGGCTTGGGGAGGTCGGGATATTTCGCTCGGAACTGATCGACCAATTCCGGCCCCATCGACTTCATAGACACAGGGATGTGCATATACTCCATACCTGCCGCCGTGACTGTCTTTCCCTCGGCATCGGGCGAAAGCGGTTGCTCATCCTCACCGTCCGTGCGGAAGTTCACGACGGTTTTGAAGCCCTGCTGATTGAGTTGATTGATCACCTCTTCAGATGGCTGCGGTCCCACCGTCACTTCGTCATTGATTTTCATCTTGTCTGCCATGAGCGTCCTCCTTCGCATAAGATGGGCCGTGTGCCGTTTTCCGAGCTCGACCAGTGACTTGGTTGGTCAAGATTCAAGATTCCGGGACGAACTGTAATTTGCATCAGTTGTCCCACACTTGCTCAACCATATAACCATACGTGCAAATCATGTACCGACCGACTCTGGGTCAGAAATCCGAAAAGTCGCCGTAGAGGATGGTCGGTTCTTGACCAACTTGCCCTCTTCAAAATCAACCTGACCAATCAAGTGCTTCGCTCAATCAAATGCTTCGCTCAAGAACGTCACCGACTGCGAGAAGCGACCTGAAACGATGCCAGAGAAGATACCGGATGAAATCCTGCTGCTGATGGCGGAGAAGTTTCGGATGCTCTCCGATCCGACCCGCCTTATCATCCTGCGTACATTGATGACTGACGGGGAATTGAATGTCTCACGAATCGTCGAGCATACCGATAGCACGCAAGCGAACGTTTCTAAGCATTTGAAGCAACTTGCCGACGCCGGATTAGTTTCTCGACGTAAGGACGGTCCGCATGTCCTCTATCGTTTAGATGACCCTGTGGTCGAGAAGATTTGTCATCTCGTGTGCGAGACGATCCTCAAAGACTTGGAAGACCAAATGGAGCAGCACCGGAAGTTATTCAAGCAGAAGGATGATGACTGAGCGTTGAGCGGCTGCCAGAACTCGTCAGACTGGAGATCGTCTTATTGGAGACCAAGATCTTTATGGGTGGCTGGTTTGGTAACGGGATTGCATTGGCGTTGCGGGCGGGTATGGTCGGTGGATATCAACAAAATGCTTTATTGGTTGTCATCGAAGCTGAAAGTTTGGTTGCCGGCGAACCGTTTCAGAGGAGTTGTGTCCGGTCTTGACGGGAGTTGATGTACTCAGTGACACCCTTTGTCAGAATTGGATTTGTATGCGAGGTCGACTGGACAAGCTCAAGGCTGTTGTTACTGGCGGGAGCGATGGTATTGGATTCGCGATTGCCTCGGCCTTTGCCGCTGAGGGGGCCGATCTCTGGCTGATTGCCCGCAACGAAGAGAAGTTGGCGGCTGCGGCGGAAACATTGAAGGCTCAGGGCGTTAACGTGAACCTGACCGCTGCCGACTTGACGGATCCGACGACCGTAAACCAGGTTGCTGAGGAGATCGCCCGGACCTGGGATCGGTTGGATGTCTTAGTGAACAATGCCGGGATGGCTCGGTTCACGGAGTTTGCCGATGTCAGTGCTGAGGAGATGCACGCTCAAGTGCAACTCAACTTATTGACGCCCTACTGGCTGACTCAGCAACTTTTGCCGTTGTTGAAGGAAGCTCAGGGCAACGTCATCAACATCACTTCGACCTCAGCCCACCGCTTGATTCCCGGTCGGCCGGCGTCCGTCTACGCGATGACCAAAGGTGGTTTGAACTCGCTCACGAAGGCGTTGGCTCTCGAGCTTGGTCCACAGGGTATCCGCGTCAATGCCATCGCTCCGGGCACCGTGGAGACACCTCTCACTCAGGAAATGATTGCCAACTTCTCGGCAGAACGAAAAGCAACGTACGATCAGTTCGTCCAACAATCATTCGCTTTAGGACGCTTGGGAGAACCAAGTGACGTGGCTCATCTCGCCGTGCATTTAGCAACTTCGGAAGCTAAGTGGATCACAGGTTCCATCTTCATTGTCGACGGCGGACTTAGTACGAATTGAATCTCGGTTATAGAGTTCGCTTGGTGTCATTCTTGGTGGGCACTTCGGTACTTTTTTTCTTGCCGAGATCGACGATTCAATGGACCTTTTGATCCGTCAATCCAGCAACGGCAGGGTACGTCACGACTCGTCACCGCCGGATTCGCGAAGACCGTGAGTCACCGATGAAGGAAGAGTACAGTCTTTTTATCAAGGTTATGATAGCCTAGTGATCAACGTTTAGAAGCGATCGCGATCGACAAATGGGTTCTCCAACTGTTAAACAGTATCAATGCTCCTGACAATCTCCACAGACCACAAGCCCGCAACTGATCTTGGTTTTCTGCTGCATAAGCATCCAAGTCGCTTTCAAAGTTTTGATTTAAGCTTTGGGAAAGCTCATGTGTTCTATCCCGAAGCAGCGAATCATCGTTGCACAGTTTGCTTGTTGCTCGATGTCGATCCAGTTGGCTTAGCGCGTGGAAAGCGCCGAGACAATACCGGAGGTTTCCTGCCCGGTCACTATGTGAACGACCGTCCGTTCGTGGCGTCTTCATTTCTGAGTGTCGCAATATCACAGGTGTTTGGGACAGCGATGGGTGGCCGTTGCAAAGACCGTCCGGAACTTGTCACAACGCCAATTCCACTATTCGCCCGACTTGAAGTCTTGCCTGTACGTAGCGGCGAAGATTTTGTGGACCGAGTTTTTGAACCGCTCGGATACACTGTGCAAACTATGCGGCATTCTCTTGATGAGCGTTTTCCTGAATGGGGAGAAAGTCCGTATTACTCTGTTACCATCAGCGGTGTGAAAACGCTTGCTGAACTGTTGACACATCTCTATGTTCTTGTGCCTGTGTTCGATAACGAGAAGCACTATTTTGTCGGTGAGGACGAACTCAATAAGTTGCTAGCCAAAGGTGGTGGTTGGTTAGCTACGCATCCGCAGAAAGATCAGATAACGCGGCGATACCTTAAGTACCGTGCTAGTCTTTATCACGCTGCGCTCGAGCGGCTCAAGGATGAAGGCGGTGAACTGCAAGACGACGAGATTGCGGAACTCGACTCGAATGATAGCACTTTAGATTCAAACGTTTCATTAAATGCTCAGCGTCTGAACGCCGTAATGACGGCACTCCGTGAGAGCGGTGCTCGTACAGTCTTGGATCTGGGCTGTGGGGAAGGAAAGTTGCTGCGTGAGTTGATTCAAGATCGACAGTTCGAGCAGATCGTTGGTATGGACGTCTCAATTCGTGCCCTTGAGATCGCTCAAAAGCGATTGAAGCTAGATCGACTCCCGGATCAGCAAGCCGAGCGTTTGAAGTTGATCCATAGTTCGTTGATTTACCGTGACAAACGGCTTGAAGGGTTTGAAGCCGCCGCCGTTGTTGAAGTCGTCGAGCACCTGGATCCACCGCGATTGTCTGCTTTCGAACGCGTCTTGTTCGAATTTGCTCGGCCGAAAACGATTGTGCTCACAACGCCGAATCGAGAATACAACGTCATGTGGGAGTCATTACCCGCAGGAAAACTCAGGCATTCCGATCACCGTTTTGAATGGAGCCGCGAAGAGTTTCAAGATTGGGCAACTCGAATCGCTGAAAAAACCAACTATCGAGTCCGATTCTATCCGGTCGGTCCACTCGACGAGAGCGTGGGGGCACCGACGCAAATGGGAGTCTTCGAACGTGACTAAACGCGTGCATCATCATCCAAGTTTGATCTTTTCGGTAGGCACCCGAGTTGTGTCGTTGAAGGACATCAAAAGTCAGAACGGTCGGACACTACATCCCCGCGGTTCAGTCGGTCTCGTTATTGCGGCGCCGATCGATCTCGAACACTCGTATCGCATTCGGTTTCCTGACGGTTTCGAGGAAGCATTGAAGCCTAGTGAAGTGACATCGTTAGCGAAGTTCAAAGAAGGTGATATTGGGAATCATGATGCGACTGTCATTCAGAGTGAACTCTATGAATGGGTCATTCTTCAGTGCATCATTGGATCACAGGCCTATGGTTTGGCGGACGAAGATTCGGATATTGATCGACGTGGTATTTTTCTACCACCGGCTGAATTGCATTGGTCACTTTACGGAGTGCCGGAACAAATCGAATGCGAGTCTACACAGGAGGCATACTGGGAGATTCAAAAGTTTCTCGTCTTGGCACTGAAGGCGAACCCGAATGTGCTCGAATGTCTTTACTCGCCGTTGGTTGAGAAATCAACGCTGTTGGCTGATGAGTTGCTAGCAAATCGAAATATGTTTTTGTCGCGGCTGGTCTATCAAACATACAATGGGTATGTCATGTCGCAATTCAAGAAAATGCAAGCTGACATTCGCAATCAAGGACAGGTCAAATGGAAGCACGTCATGCACCTGATTCGATTGCTGATTTCAGGAATTCAAGTGCTACGAGACGGATTTGTGCCAGTGGATGTCGGTAGTCATCGGGACCAACTATTAGCCATCAAACGTGGTGAGATGCTTTGGGAAGAGACTGAGAAGTGGCGACTCTCGTTGCATGTCGAGTTTGACAAGGCTTTGGAGCAAACCAAATTGCCGGAACGTCCTGACTACGAGAAAGCAAATGCCTTTCTGCTCAAAGCTCGGAGGCTTGCGGTCGCGGAAGGATTGCCATGAATGTTAATCATCAATTGCAGGGTCGGTTGAAGTCCCATGACTTGTGATTGTTACTTAGGTTTTTGCTGCGTTAGTTCGGTTGAATTGTTGCTAGAATGAATATCAAGATTCCTCAACTCTCATTCGTTGTTCTGGTCGGTCCGTCTGGGGCGGGGAAGAGTACGTTTGCGCGTCAACACTTTTTGCCAAGTGAGGTATTATCGTCTGACTATTTTCGCGGGTTGGTCAGTGATGATGAGAACAGTCAGGCGGCAACGAAGGATGCTTTCGAAGTTTTGCACTTTGTGGCGGCTAAGCGGTTAGCTCGTGGACGGTTGACGGTTATCGATGCGACTAACGTTCAGCCAGAATCTCGCAAGCCGTTAGTGCAGTTAGCGAAAACGTATCACTGTTTGCCGGTGGCGATCGTTTTGAATCCTCCCGAGCGAGTTTGTCACGACCGCAATCGGGACCGAGGTGATCGTTCTTTCGGGTCGCATGTCGTTCGACAACAGCGTTCGCAGCTCAAGCGTTCGTTGAAAGCTCTCAAACGCGAGGGGTTTCGACACATCTTTGTTATGGATTCGGTTGAAGCCATTGAGTCTGCAAGCGTCGAACGAGTTCCGCTTTGGAACGACAAGCGGAGCGAGCATGGCCCGTTCGACATCATCGGTGATGTGCACGGGTGCTGCGACGAGTTGGAGCAGTTGCTCGAAACGATGGGTTATAAACGTCAGGCCGTACAAGAAAACTCGGTTTGGGGAGAGGTTTCGTACCGTCACCCCGAAGGGCGAAAAGCGTTCTTCGTGGGTGATCTTGTGGATCGTGGGCCGCGAGTGTTGGATGTGCTGCGGATTGCACGCAACATGGTCGAGAACGGAGATGCGTTGTGTGTTCCTGGGAACCATGATGTGAAACTTTTACGCAAGTTGCGGGGCAAGAACCCGAAACTTACGCATGGCTTGGCGGAAACGATGGCCGAGATCGAAGCGTTGCCCGACGACGTTCGGCAAGCATTCTGCAAGGAGTTGGCGAGTTTTCTTGACGGCCTCGTCAGTCACTACGTGGTCGACGACGGTAAGTTGGTGGTCGCTCATGCAGGGATGAAGGAGGAATTTCAGGGACGGGGATCGGGTAAAGTTCGGGAGTTCGCATTGTACGGCGAAACGACCGGCGAGACCGACGAATTCGGGTTGCCGGTGCGGGCGAATTGGGCGGCAGAGTATCGCGGATCGGCGATGGTGGTTTATGGTCACACGCCGGTCCCCGAACCTGAGTGGCTCAATCGCACAGTCAATGTTGATACCGGCTGCGTTTTCGGCGGCAAACTGACAGCGTTGCGGTATCCTGAGAACGAGTTCGTCTCGGTTCCGGCAAAGCAAACCTATTGCGAACCTGCTCGTCCGTTCCTTTACGATAACGGGCTTTCGGCTCAGCATAGTCATGATGACATCCTTGATATCGAGGACGTGCAAGGCAAACGGATTATATCCACACGGCTTGGGCGGAACATCACAGTTCGGGAGGAGAATGCAACGGCAGCGTTGGAAGTGATGAGTCGTTTCGCTGCCAATCCGAAGTGGCTCATTTATCTGCCGCCAACGATGTCGCCGTGCGAAACGTCAAACGAACCCGGACTTTTGGAGCATCCCGCGGAGGCGTTCTCTTATTTCCGCAGCCAAGGTGTTTCCCAAGTGGTTTGCGAAGAGAAGCACATGGGATCACGGGCGGTCGTCGTGGTTTGCCGAGATGACGATACAGCTCGGGAGCGATTCGGAGTGACCGATGGTGAAACCGGCATCGTCTATACGCGGACCGGTCGACGGTTCTTCAATGACACGGAGTTGGAGACTCAATTTCTCAAGCGAATCCGGGCTGCGATGGCTTCGTCTGGGTTCTGGGACGAGTTCCAGACTTCCTGGGCGTGTCTGGATTGCGAACTGATGCCATGGTCAGCGAAGGCTCAAGAGTTGCTTCGTTCGCAGTATGCCGCTGTCGGTGCTGCAGGACGGGCATCTCTCCCGCCAGCGATTGAGGCGCTCGAACAAACGGCGGTTCGAATGGAAAGCGTAAGCCGAGACAAGACGATGAGCGTTCTGAAAAGATACAGTGGTCGGCAACGGAGTGTCGAACGATTCGTAGATGCCTATCGCCAGTACTGCTGGCATGTGGAATCGCTTACCGATCTGAAGCTGGCCCCCTTTCATCTCCTCGCAACTGAAGGCAAAGTTCACACGGATCAGAACCATACTTGGCACATGAGAACGCTGGCAAAAATCTGCCAAGCAGATACCGATATCCTGCTGGCGACCGACTTCAAGATGATCGATCTTGCCGATCTTAATAGTATCGCCGCTGGGATCGACTGGTGGGCAAACCTCACCGGAAACGGTGGCGAGGGTATGGTCGTCAAGCCGTTGGACTGGATCGTGCGAGGGAAGAAAGGTCTCGTTCAACCGGCCGTCAAATGTCGGGGGAAGGAGTACCTGCGAATCATCTACAGTCCTGATTATGATTCTGCGGAACACCTGCCGCGATTGCGAAACCGAAGCCTCGGTCGCAAACGGTCGTTGGCTCTGCGTGAATTTGCCCTCGGCATCGAGGGGTTGGAACGGTTCGTTCGACGTGAACCGCTCCGGCGAGTCCACGAATGCACTTTCGGCGTGCTTGCTTTAGAGAGTGAGCCAGTCGATCCTAGATTGTGAGGATAGCATGAAACTTTACATCGTCGATGCGTTTACCAATCGGCCGTTTGCAGGCAATCCAGCCGCTGTGTGTCTCGTGGAACACGAACAATCTTCGGAGTGGATGCAGACGGTTGCCGCCGAAATGAATCTCTCGGAGACCGCCTTCGTTCGAGCAGTTGACGAAGGTTTCGAACTACGTTGGTTTACGCCGACAATCGAGGTCGACCTGTGTGGACACGCCACCTTGGCAACGGCACATGCGTTGTGGACGGAAGGAATTACCGATCAATCTCAACTTCAGTTTCAGACGAGAAGTGGTATTTTGACGTGTCGCCAAACCGACAATTGGATTGAACTCGATTTTCCTGCCACACCACCAACGGCATTGGAACCGCCCTCGGAACTGTTAGAAGCACTCGGCGTTCAACCGGTGTTCGTCGGGAAATCCTGCTTTGATTGGTTGGTGGTCGTCGATTCCGAGACAATTGTTCGTTCGTTAGAGCCGGACTTCATCCGTCTCGCAAAAATTCCCATGCGAGGAGTGATTGTTAGTAGTCGTTCCGATGACCCACAGTTCGATTTTGTTTCTCGGTTCTTTGCGCCAGCGGCTGGTGTCAATGAAGATCCCGTGTGTGGTTCGGCCCATTGTTGCCTAGGACCATACTGGAGTGGACAGCTAGGAAAGTCCGAGATGACGGCCTTCCAAGCTTCGCCACGCGGCGGCATATTACGTGTGCGTGTGGTTGGTGATCGGATGATTCTTGGCGGACAAGCTGTCACAGTCGTACGAGGTGAGATAGCATGATTGTCATCACATCACCAAAACTCGCAGACGTGCTTGTCGACGTAGTCGAGAATATGTAGTAATCGTCGATCTTTCGAACGGGCATCTCAAGGGAATCTACAATGGTCGGACCAGAACGAAGAAGACTGCTTCAGTCAATCCCTGGGCTTATTGTATTGCTGTTGTTGACGAGTGCGACGAGATCGGCATATGCAGACAGCAAACCAAACATCATTTTTCTGTTAGCAGACGATCAAAACACACTGTCGATGGGATGCTACGGTAACCCGGAAGTTCAGACGCCGCAGATGGATCGTCTGGCGAAAGATGGTGTGGTCTTTGATCGGCACTATAACACCACTGCAATTTGCATGGCGAGTCGCGCGAATATATTGACTGGAATGTACGAATACAAAACCGGCACGAATTTTTCTCATGGAAACATGAAGCCGGAAGTTTGGCAGAAGTCGTATCCTGTGCTTCTCCGGCAAGCGGGGTATCTCACGGCTTTTGCAGGGAAGTTTGGCATCGTGGTCGAAGGGCATGGACTATGCGAAGACGACTTTGATATTTGGGGTGGCGGACCTGGACAGACTAGCTATGTCACTGCCAAGAATAAATCGATGGCAAAGTATGCCAAGCGGTTTCCTCACTCGACACTTTCTTATGGCGCGTTTGGACAAGATGCAATTCGTGAAGCCGTCAAACAGGATAAGCCGTTATGTTTGTCGATCAGTTTTAAAGCTCCGCATAAACCTGCAACTCCCGATCCGAAATTCGATCACGTTTATCGAGGAATGCAGTTCACGAAGCCTGCAAACTTTGGTCGGGAAGCTGGTAGGCATCTCTCAGAGCAGAGCAAGCAAGGTCGTCAGTATCCTCGGTTTCGAGAATGGAAATACGACACAGACTACGATGCTGAAATGGCCAAGTACTTTCAGCAAGTCTATGCGATTGATGTGGCATTAGGCATGATTCGCGATGAGTTGGAAGCCCAAGGTATCGCCGACAATACAGTAATCTTCTACACGAGCGA
Source organism: Thalassoroseus sp. (assembly GCF_984380535.1). Lineage (NCBI taxonomy): Bacteria > Pseudomonadati > Planctomycetota > Planctomycetia > Planctomycetales > Planctomycetaceae > Thalassoroseus > Thalassoroseus sp. Next base: position 120,442 of record NZ_CFHRBF010000023.1, on the reverse strand, counting down.
CAACGGTTATATCTGTGGAGCGCATGGCTATGGATCCAAGGTGTTGCCGATGGAGGAATCGTCGCGGGTGCCTTTGATAATCTATGACCCGCGTAGTGCATCAGTCGGCAAGCAACAGCGGTGTGCTTCACTGACAGGCAATATTGATTTTGCGCCGACAATTCTCGAGTTGGCCGGTCTGCCGATTCCTAAAAATATGGACGGCGTAAGCTTACTACCCTTGTTGCAAGACCCGACCCGCAAAGTGCGTGAACAGCTCGCATTCATCAATACCTTCGACAAACTCCCTGTGCATAGTCTGAGCGTGTTGACTCAAGATTGGAAGTACACTTACTGGTGGTACGGTGATGAGAAAATGAAGCCAGTCGAAGAACTGTTTCACTTAGCTGTCGATCCTTTGGAGATGAAGAACTTAGCCGGTGATTCCGGATCGAAAGCGATGCTAGATTCCATGCGTCAGAAGTACGATGCTGAACTCAACGCCTGGAAAACACATGCCGTGCCTTATAACAACTATCAAAAGTATGGCAAACTATTTGATCGTATGATTCCTTGGTCTCAAAAACGAACTCGTAATTAAGCGACTATAGAATAACACCGCGACATGTCTAAACAGAATGCCACGGTGTCTCTCGGGGACTGTGACTGTCTTCAAACGTTCAATGGCCGTTGTTTTTCTGTTGGCCAATGACAATGACGACGATGTGTTGTGTGTCGGTCGTGGACGTCGATTGATGTTCGCCGAGCTTCACCGCTTCGCCTCGGGGGATGCGGAGCGTGGACTTCATTGAGAACGTTTCGATGTCGTCGGGCATCTGCTCGTCTTTGACGTCTTTAGGCGAAGAAGGAGTCCAAGACTTCTGCAGATTGATCGAGGCGACGATATCTTTATTCGTCTCGCGGCTCAGTTGGGCTTGGACCGAAAGGATGACACCTGTGGCACGCATTTCGCGGGGCACACCGCCGCGGACGGTCATCGCGCGATCTCGGCTTGTTGCTCGATAACCCTGTTGGCCGAATTCAACCTGACCCATCTGATTGGAGATCGTGGTCAGTTGCAGTTGGTCGAGAATCCGGATTTTCCCCGTCTTTCGTGCTTGCTCAATTTGTGCGACTGCTTGCTCTGATTCGCCTTGGAAGAGTTTCCAATCGACTTTGTCAAAGGCCGGTGACCTCTGCAAGACGTAGACGTCGAAATCAAACTGCACCGGTGTTTGGTCAAGTTGTTCGATGACCTCTCGAATTTGCTTGAGTGATTCGGCGGTCGCTCGAACGAAGAGCGAATTTGAGACGGGTTCGGCCACAATCGTGGCATGTTTGTCCCGTTCCATCAGCTGATTGAGCAGTTTGGCTGCCTCTTGTGCGGACTGATACTGCAGCGTGTAGACCTCCAGTTGAGTTTCCGCCTGGGGTGCGGCCACGACGTTCCTCGTCGCAATGTCAGCTGTCTCCTGGGCAATGCCTGGCGTCACGAAGCCGCTCAAAAACAGACTGATTCCGGCGATCCAAGCTAAAGCACTTATCATCGGTCGCTCTCCAGCAACAAGAGAATGGAACGGATCTCGGCGATCCTTCTTCTTATGGGTCGATATCGCTACGCAGTTCACGCAGGAAATTCGCATCGGCGGTCCAGAGGGGAAATCTGTCGACTTCACGCTTCAGTATCCCCCTGGGGTTTTGAAAGTGCAATATTGTGCGGGGTTGGGCTTGATGAACGGTTTGCCACTCATGGGTTGATCGCTCGTTGACCACGCCGTTTGGTCGGATAGAATGAGGTTTTGAACCTGTCTCAACCAGTGAAGGCGTTATGCTTGCCAAACGGATTATTCCTTGTCTCGATGTTCACGCCGGTCGGGTGGTGAAGGGGATCAACTTCGTCAATTTGCGGGACGCGGGCGATCCCGTGGAAGTGGCGGCCCGTTATGAGTCCGAAGGGGCCGATGAGTTGGTGTTTCTGGACATCACCGCCAGCCACGAGGAACGCGAGATCATTCTTGATGTGGTTCGCCGTACGAGTGAAGTGATTTTCATGCCGCTGACGGTGGGGGGCGGGATTCGCACATTGGACGACATTCGCACGCTGCTCAAAGCCGGTTGCGATAAAGTTTCGATCAACTCCGCCGCCGTCAAAACGCCCGAATTCATCCGCGAAGCCGCCTTGCGATTCGGCAGCCAGTGCATCGTGGTGAATATCGATCCACGTCGGGTGCCGATCGAGAACGAACCCGCGGACATGAAGGCCCAATGGCCGGAACATCTTCAGGTTCGTCCGCGGGCTGGTCGCGACGGCAAGTCCGAAGTGTATTGGGATGTGCACATCAACGGCGGCCGGTTGCCGACCGGTTTGGACGCGGTCGCGTGGGCGAAGGAAGTCGAACGCCTGGGGGCCGGAGAAATCGTGCTGACTAGCATGGACGCCGACGGCACGAAAGACGGTTACGACATCGAAATCACTCGGGCCGTTTCCGATGCAGTAACGATTCCGGTCGTAGCCAGTGGCGGTTGCGGTTCGCCGGCTCACATGGTGGAAGCTCTAACCGCCGGCAACGCCAGCGCTGCCCTGGCAGCTAGTATCTTTCACTATGGTGAATACACGATCGACGAAACCAAGCGTCAACTCGCTGCCGCCGGTGTGCCCGTGCGGTTGGAAACCACTTTGACTCCTTGAGCGCATCCACAGGCCCAGCATGAGTTCCGCGGAATCACTCACCGACATCGATTATCCCGAAACGGATGGGCAGCCGATGGGCGAAACCGACTTGCACATCGAATGGATGATTCGCCTGCGAGATATGCTGAAGTTCCGGTATCGCGATCAACAGGTTTACGTCGGCAGCAACTTGCTGATCTACCCGGAAGAAGGTGTGCCACGGAATTTCGTGGTGCCGGATGTGTTTGTGGTCAAAGATTGTGCACCCGGCCCACGGCGAATTTTTCAGACGTGGGTCGAAAATCGTGTGCCGAACGTGGTTTTCGAGATCACATCCCGCTCCACGCGTCGGCAAGACAGCATCTTCAAACTCCGGCAGTACGCCGAGATGGGCGTGCGTGAATATTTTCTGTTCGATCCGACAGCCGATTATCTCGTGCCTGCGTTTCAAGGGCATCGGTTGATTGACGGCGGATACGAGCCGATCGAAACCAATTCGGCCGGGCGGTTGGAATGCCAGGAGTTGGCGATTGAGTTAGAACTTGTCGAGCAACGGCTGCTGCTGTTCGATTCGCTGACCGGTCACGAATTGCTAACCGGAGCGGAATCCGAAGCACAAGCCCGGGCCAAAGCGGAAGCCGAGGTGGAACGCTTGCGGAAATTACTGGATGAACGTCACGATTCGGCGTAGTCTAATGGTAACGAACAATTCTCCCAAACGGGTTTCTGAGGAATAGTAATATGGTTCTGGCATCGGAATGGACAAAGTCGACTTTCGAGCAGGGCAAGGAAATCGAAATCGACAAGATTTTCCGGTTGGCGATCAAGCATGGTTGCTCCGATATTCACCTGCAGGTTGGACGCCCGCCGGTATTCCGAATCAAAGGTTCACTGCGGGAATTGCAGATGGACCCGATCGATAACGACAAGATGATCGAACTTTGCTTTCCTATGATGGACCAGCGAAACCTGGACATCTTCCACCGCGACGGCGGGGCGGACTTTGCGAAGACCATGATTTCCGACGATGAACCGTGGCGGTTCCGAATCAACCTGATGACCCAACTTGGCAAAGTCGGGATGGTGGCCCGGAAAATCGAACGCTCGATCCCGCCCTTCGAGAAACTCTTTCTCCCGCCGGTCATGGAAGAACTGTGTAAGTATGACCAAGGGATGGTGCTACTTGCCGGGGTGACGGGTTCCGGGAAATCGACCACGATCGCCTCGATGCTCGACTGGATCAACCAGAACTACCGCAAACACATTCTCACGATCGAAGACCCGATCGAATTTGTTTACACCTCCGATAAGTGTCTGATCAACCAGCGGGAAATCGGGCAAGATGTGATCGACTTCCACGTGGCAATGAAGCACGCGGTGCGGGAAGACCCGGACATCATGCTGGTGGGGGAAATGCGGGACCGAGAAACCTTCGAAACCGCGATTCACGCCGCCGAAACCGGTCACTTGGTGTTCGGAACGATCCACGCGAGTTCCGCACCAGGGACGATCGCCCGTATTCTCGACTTGTTCCCACCAATGATGCACAAAGCGATTCGTGCGACAATGTCGATGAACATGAAAGCCATCGTCGGTCAGAAATTGCTGAAAACCATCGTCGATGTGCCCTCGCGGGTGCCGATTGTGGAAATCATGAAGTTCAACCCCACGGTCCGTAAACTCGTGCGTGAAGAATCCGACGAAAAACTGCCGGCGGCGATTCGCATCGGGAAAGACGAAGGGATGCAGCAGTTCAACGACAGTTTGAAGTCGTTCATCGACCGCGAATTTATTAGCCGGGCTGATGCCTTCGAGATTTCGCCGAACCCGGACGAACTCAAGATGATGCTCAAAGGCATCGACGTCAAAGCAGCCGCGATTCTGTAATCGCAGCCAAACCGCGATACAGCGCACCCTGCGAATTCGTGAAGACGGTCGCTAGATCACCTCTTGATCGGCGACCGTCTAATCGTAGCGGCTTCCGTCTTGTGGAAGTCAGAAATCGAAGGGGTTTCAGCGTCCTTCACGGATACATCAGACCGTAATACGGTCTAGCAGCGTTGATCGTCATCCAAACGCCAACCATCCATGTCGCAAAGCATCACGAGCCGTTTTCTCATCGGCAGATATTCTTCAATGGCGGTTTGAAATTCCTTGTCTGAGACGGTCTTGAAATCGTGTTTCTTGAGAACATCGAGCGAGAGCGTCTTCGGAAAATTCTTGGGATCGCCATCGTCAGGCGTCGCGACTCCACTGTCGGTCAGTTCCACAAAGTTTTCGATCGTTCGTTCGGCCAAACGCAGCAAACTGTTCGGCGGGCGGTCTTCGACACGGGTTCCCTTGCCAATGAGAAAGATCGAATCGGAAAGCAACAGAATCGCCCGACTTGTCGATTTGCTGGAAGTGGGGTTGTGAAAGAAGTGGAGAATGGGATACGCCAAATGCCGATGCGAGAGTCGGTCCACCTGGCTGAGAACGCTATTCAAAAGATAATTGTCCAACGTACCACGCGATCGGCCGACCCAAGCCGCTTCGATAAATTCCTCGACCGAATGACCGACTCCGAAGATCGCTTCAGCGGTTTGTTTACGTTCGATTCCCGCCGATAACACGGGAAGAAAGTAAGACAACGCGGTCGTGATGATAAGGGTCGCGGTCAACGCAGCCAGATTGCTGATGAACGTCCAAGGGAACATCGATGGCACATAGTCGCCGTAACCCACCGAGGAAAGTGTTGTCCCGACGAAATAGAACTTCTGAATTAAGTTCGTCGTTTCGCCGGTGGAGTTTCGGATGACTGAATCGCTATGGACAGCGAAAATCAAATACCAGCCCGTGCTGAGTAGAAGATACCACAGCAGAATTACCCCCACCATCATCGCCGGCCCCGTCAAACCGAGAATGGAGTGAATCGATCGTCGCCGATGAATCCGCAACAGAACATTCCAAGTGTTCTGCGTCCACCAGTTCGTCAGTATGCCACCACCCGCCGTGCTGAGTACCGTAATGAATGCATCCCACACCACCAGCAGAAGTAAAGCGACGGCAATTCCGTAGACCAATGCAGACATCCCGATACCTACTTCATCAATTGCAACCAATTGTTCTTCGATTCAAGTCTCGTCACGATCGATCCATTGATTCTGAGGCATTGGTTGCCAGGTGAAAAGTTGCTCGAACAATTTCGAGACTGTGTCGGCAGTGAGCACCATCCGGTGATGCTCCGCACGCAGGAATCGATCGTCCTCGGCTCGCTGAAAAAGTCCGAGCAACGCGTCGTAATAACCCGCCACGTTGAGCAAACCGCACGGTTTGTTGTGTACGCCGAGTTGGTTCCACGTGAGCACTTCGCAGAATTCCTCGAAGGTGCCGAAACCGCCGGGCATTGCGACGAACGCATCTGCGAGATCGGCCATCTTTGCTTTCCGCTGATGCATGGTCTCGACGACGATGAGTTCTGTCAGCGATTGATGAGCGACCTCTTTTTCCAACAAGGCCTGCGGAATCACGCCGACAACTTCGCCCCCGGCGTCCAACACCGCGTCCGCGATGACACCCATCAAACCGATATTCCCCGCTCCATAAACCAACCGGATTCCCCGCCGCGCGATTTCGGTACCAAATTCCGCAGCCGCCTCCTTGTAGACCGCATCGGCTCCCAGACTGGAACCGCAGAACACACATAGAGATTCAATCGCCTTCGGCATTTCAATTCAGTTCCGGCTGGGAGCATAAAAATCGGCGAACCCGATATCATTCAGGAGACTCTTTCAGTGCTCGCACACACTGAGTTACAATCGAGCATACCAAGGTGCCTAGGATTACGTGAACTGATATGTCCCCTCAGCGTTTTTGTATTTCGAAAGATCAGCGGTTGCGGCGGTCTGAAGACTTTGCGCGGCTGTACGCTGGGGGAGTGCGGGCGGGCGATACGCACTTGTTGATTTTCGGAGGCGTTAACCCCAAGGGGCGGTCGCGGTTCGGTTTGAGCGTTTCCAAGAAGCATGGCAATGCCGTTCAACGCGGGCGACTGAAGCGTCTGTTGCGAGAAGCGTTTCGGTTGTCGCAGCATGAGTTGCCGACGGGACTCGATATGATTCTGATTCCACGGCAGAACTCGGGAGCCACTTTAGACGACTATCGCCGTTCTCTTGTGTCAACAGCGAAGCGGTTGGCCAAACGGTTAAAGGCGGTCGAGCAGGGCGAACCATCGTGAACGTGTTGCGGGCAATCCAGCGGATGATCGCAGCCGTCCTAATCGGTTTGGTGCGGGGCTATCAACGCTTTATCAGTCCTCTACTCGGTCCGTCCTGTCGGTTCACACCGACGTGTAGTGAGTACTTTATTCAAGCCGTCCGCAAGTACGGTGTATTACGTGGGATGTGGCGGGGAACGCTGCGGATTCTGCGATGTCATCCGTTCCATCCGGGCGGCTACGATCCGCCGTAAGCCGGGGAAAGTCGGACGCCGAGCACCGTGTTCGTTGAATCTGGATCTTCATTGTTGCAATCTTGCTTGAAACGTGGCACAATCGACGGTCCAAATGAACCCCCCAAGCCTCGTCGGACTCTCCGCAATTTAGTTCGGCGAGGCCTCTTCATGCGCGGCGGAATCGGTTAAGCTTGACGCAATTCATGCAACGTGAATAGCCTTTTCGTCTCCTGATACCCGGTTGACACATGATTGAACTCACGCCCCGCGAAATTGTCGCCCGCCTGGATCAACACATCGTCGGTCAGGCCGACGCAAAACGCGCTGTCGCGGTCGCTCTACGGAACCGATGGCGTTGGAGTCAGTTGGCTCCCGAAATTCGCAAGGAAGTCACGCCGAAAAACATCATCATGATCGGCCCGACGGGCGTAGGGAAAACCGAAATCACCCGACGATTGGCCAGTCTGACCGGTGCTCCATTTATCAAAGTGGAAGCCACGAAGTACACGGAAGTCGGTTATTACGGCCGAGACGTCGAGAGCATGATCCGGGATCTGCTCGACGCCGCGATCAATCTCGTGAGCCAAAAGAAACGCGAGGAATTAAAAGGCAAGGTCGGCGATCGTGTCGAGCAACGCTTGCTGAACGAACTCATTCCCGCACCAGATTTCTCGGGTACCACGGAAGAGGAAATTTCCGCCGCCCGCGAACGTCATCAGCGAACACGCGAGAAATTTCTCGGGATGTTGCGGGCCGGTCAACTGGAGGACCGGGAAATTGAAATCGATGTCGAACAACGTGGCAACAGCGTGCAAGTGTTCGGTCCGATGGGCATGGAAAACATGGATATCGACCTGCAAGGCATGATGGACAAACTCGTCCCGAAGCAAAAGAAAAAGCGGAAGGTCCCCGTCAAAGAGGCTCGGCAGATCCTAACCGATCAGGAAGCCGAAGCGATGATGGACCAAGACGCCGTCCATGAAGAATCCATCCAACTCGCCGAACAAAGCGGGATGGTGTTTATCGACGAAATTGACAAAGTCTGTGGCAACGAACAGGGGCAACGCTCTTCCGATGTCTCTCGACAAGGCGTGCAGCGTGATTTGCTGCCCATCGTCGAAGGCACGACGGTGCAAACGCGTTATGGTTCCGTGCGGACCGAACATATTCTGTTCATCGCCGCCGGCGCATTTCACCGCTCAAAACCGTCCGATCTCATGCCGGAACTTCAAGGGCGATTCCCGATTCGTGTGGAACTTGCGGACCTCACGCAGGCAGATTTTGTTCGCATCCTCACCGAGCCGACCGGCTCACTCACGAAACAGTACACGGCGTTGCTCGGGACAGACGGCGTCGAATTGGAGTTTACGCAAGATGGCATCGAAGCCCTTGCCGACTATGCGTACCGCGTCAATCAAACCACACAGAACATCGGTGCCCGCCGTCTCTATACAATGACCGAACGACTCCTCGAAGACGTGAGTTTCCGCGCTCCCGACGACGGTTCGATGAAAATTATTGTCAACGCCGACTTCGTTAAACAGCGACTACACTCCGTTGCTGAGGATGAAGACCTCAGTAAATTCGTGCTATAAAATTCAGAGCATTCGGCTATCTTAGTTTCGTCTATTCGACGCAAACAACTAGTTTCGTCTATTCGACGCAAACAACTAGTTTCGGTTTCTTTTCAATATCAACGATGGAACGACCATGCACGATCCTCGAATTACAACTCTCGCAAAGACTCTGCTCGATCATAGTTGTCGCATTCAAGCTGGCGAGAAAATTCTGATTGAGGCGATTGATCTTCCGGAGCCGAATCTCGTGTGTCAGCTTGTCGAACTAGCAGCCGAACGGGGCGCGATTCCATTAGTGACTTGGAAGAACAACGCGATTTTGCGAAGTCTGTATAAGACTGGTAGCGAACAGCAAATGACACTGATCGGCGAACTAGAAGCCGAACGAATGTCAAAGTGCGATGCCTATATTGGCGTGCGTGGGTCGGCGAACTCCAACGAGTTTGCTGACGTTCCGCAAGACAAAATGGATCTCTATCAAAAGCACTGGTGGAAGCCTGTGCATATTGAGGTTCGTGTGCCGAAAACTCGGTGGGTTGTGCTGCGTTATCCCACGCCGTCCTTCGCACAAGCCGCGAACATGAGTACCGATGCCTTCGAAGATTTCTACTTCAACGTCTGCACAACAGACTACGCCAAGATGGCAGAGGACTTGAAGCCGCTCGAAGAGCGAATGTTAAAAGCCGACGAAGTGCATTTGACCGCACCGGGAACCGACCTGAAGTTCTCTATCAAGGACATTCCTGTCATTCCTTGCACCGGTCAATGTAATATTCCCGATGGCGAAATCTTCACCGCGCCTGTTCGCGAGAGTATCAACGGTACCATTGCCTATAACACACCCTCCCGGTATCAGGGCGTTGTCTATCAAGGCATCAAATTCCGTTTCGAAGACGGCAAAATCGTCGAAGCAACATGCGACAATGAACCTGAAAAACTGAATGCCGTTCTCGACTCTGATGAAGGTGCTCGCTACATCGGCGAATGGTCACTGGGTACGAACCATAACGTCAAGCATCCGATGCTAGACACACTGTTCGACGAGAAGATCGGCGGAAGTTTTCACCTCACGCCGGGCAATGCCTACGATGACGCCGACAATGGGAACCGCAGTCGTGTGCATTGGGATTTGGTGTTGATCCAAACTCCAGCGTACGGCGGCGGAGATGTGTACTTCGATGGCGAACTCATCCGCAAAGATGGTCGTTTCGTTCCCGATGACTTACAGCCTTTGAATGTTGGCATGGATTAAACATGCTTTCGCATCGGACTCAGAGGCAATAAATGGGGCAATTGTTCGCGTTTCTCCTTGTCATCTATTTCGCATTGTTGATTGCGCAGGCATTTGTCTATCACGGTTATATTTGTCCTCGACTCAGGGCAAAAGGTTGGGCTCCGAACGTCCGGTGGAGTTGGGGGTTTTACGCGGATATCAAAGCGTATCGCCGGCTCTGCTGCGAAGTCCAAAATCAAGACGAATTGAGTGTGTATTACTATCTCATAATTCTGCACACTCTGTCATTGATCGTCGTGATTGCACTTTTTGCTCTGTTCTGGATTCCCTTGTTCCAACAACGTCATTGAATTCGTCCCGGATGCATCAATGAAGCTTGAGTCTATTACATGTAACAGTTGCGGAGCGCCGCTTGACGTGCCGGAAGACGCGAACTATGTGACTTGCACCCATTGTAATTCACGTTTGGCGGTCCATCGCACGCAGAGTGCCCGGTTCACCGAAGTGATTGACGATCTTCGGGAACAAGTCGCCAAACTTACTCAACAGAATGAAGTGGAAGCACTCGATCGAGAGTGGCAGGCGGAACGGCAATCGATGCTAGTCACCGATAAACACGGAAATTCCCAAATCCCGACGAAGACTGGAACTATTGTCGGTGGGATTATCGTTTCTGTATTTGGTGCGATTTGGACAATCCTTGCGGCTGGAATCACATCTCAAATCCCCCTAGGCGAGGCGAAACTTTTTCCGCTGTTCGGCGTGGTTTTTGTCTTCGCGGGGATTGCGATGAGTTTTTATTCCTATCGCAAAGCTGAAGAATATGAGAAAGCCCATCGCAGTTATCGCGAACGTCGCGCAAAGTTGTTGAGTGAATTGGATGACGAAGACTAGGCCGCTGGTTTTACTCGGATTCTGATGTTCTTGTTTTCTCTAGCGTCGTAAAGTCGGCAAACGGTTTAACGATCGGCTTGCTAGATGAATAGCGATGTGACGTCATCCAAGAGAATTTGCGTTCATGGGGGTTAGCGGGGTCCGGTTCAGGAAGTGGTTCTCCGTCGGCTTCGATGTATGCAGTCCGCACCACTTTCACCGGCTTCGTCGCTCGAGGTGCGAGTTCGTAGTTGGTGCCCTTTGTCACTAGCAGCCAACTATTCTCGCGAAAACCAGACTTGAGTCGATCACGCGCAGCGATTGCCAGGGCTTCCTTCTTGTCTTGGCTAAGTGTTTTCGTCGATTGGATCTTGCTGACAAGTTTTTGAGTTTCGGACAAGTCAAAACTCACCCATCCATAGGGGGGAAGAAAGGCTTCCATCTTACAATGAGATGGCGAGTTCTTTGGGTAGAGTGCTAGTCCGTAGGTCACACGGGTTGGTCGGCCGATCATTCGACCCATTGTGGCACACAGCCCATGATAGTCGCTGCAATGCCCATGCTGTTTTTCAAAGGCGTGATTGGCATCGGCTTGCAATGACGCATCCACATGATCATAAGTCATCGTTTCGTCGATCCAATTCATCACTGCAAATAGGTCGGATTGTTGATCGCGTTGTTGCGGAAGAATTGAGTTCAATACCGATTGAAACTCTCGCTCGTCATTCAACGATTGTGGTTGAAGATAGGGTGCAAAATCCGTGGGCCATTTGTTGACGTCTAAGATCTTGGTCGGTTTGAGATCCCAATGGAGGTTCCACAGCTTGGCTTGGAACTGATGCCGAATGATTTGCGCACCTTGCGGATCATGGAATTCAAAGTATGCAAACTGATTTCCATAAACAGGTTCAGTGTTGATGCTTGGTTTGATGTTAGTTGGAAACGTGCTGAACTGACTTTCGCAAATTTCCTGAGCCGAGTCGGTTTGCGGGATCGGAATCCAAACTTTCAGGACTTTGCAATGGTAGGGAGGTGTCACGATCACAGAGAAATCGACCTGATGCGTGACGGGGCTACTCTTTGTTGCCGAGTAAGGCATTGAAGGCGACAGCGAACTGATTTTGACATCGTTCGCAAAACTTGTTGCATGACTTGCTATGCAAGAACTCAGAACGCAGAAGGCGAGGGTTTGTTGGAATTGCCGGTGCATCATAACGTTGGATTCGTTGCTAGTTGTTGATCGAGTTTTTGACAGCGATTCAAGCTACTGCCAATATCTTCGGTCAAGTGTCCGATAGTTGATCGCTTCGGAGAGGTGCAGGGCAGTGATTTGGTCTTGTTGGTCTAGGTCGGCGAGAGTGCGGCTGATGCGAAGGATTTTGTCATGAGCACGCGCAGAAAAGCCCATCTCTTCCATCGCGTTTTTGAGGAGAGTTTCCGCATCGGCATCCAAACGGCAAAATCGGCGGATTTGTCGAGGCGCCATTTTCCCATTGAGAAGATCCGGGTGCTCGTGAAATCGCTTGCGTTGAATCTCTCGTGCGATGAGAACTTGCTCGTGCATTTGTTCGCTGGTGGTGCCGTTGGTGGCATTCGAGAGTTCCCGAAACGGCACCGGAGGCACTTCAATGTGGATATCAATACGATCGAGCAACGGACCGCTAATCCGATGAATATAACGCTCGACTTGTTGCGGACTGCATTGGCATTGTCGTCGAGGATCGCCACGATAACCACAAGGACAGGGGTTCATAGCCGCGACGAGCATGATGTTTGCTGGGAAGGTAATGCTGCCGATCGCTCGGGAGATGGTCACGGTGTTTTCTTCGAGTGGTTGCCGAAGGACTTCCAACGTGCGGCGGTTGAACTCTGGCAGTTCGTCGAGAAACAGCACACCGTTGTGGGCCAAGGAAATTTCGCCAGGGCGTGGTGTGCTACCGCCGCCCACGAGTCCGGCTTCGCTCACCGTATGATGTGGCGTGCGGAAGGGACGGAGCACGATCAAGGATTGATCCGTTGGCAACCGGCCAACTGCGCTCCAGACCCGTGTGGTCTCCAGGCTTTCTTCGGACGATAAGCGGGGAAGAATCGTTCCTAGACGTTGAGCGAGTAGTGTTTTTCCAGTTCCTGGGGAACCGATCATTAGGAGATGATGGTTGCCCGCGGCGGCCACGGTCACGGCACGTTTAGCCATCTCTTGGCCTTTGACGTCGGCGAAATCGATGGGGTAGCGGCCAAGTTCGTCGACGGCGTTGGTCCACGAAAACTCGACGGGAGCAATCGGTAACTCGCCGGTGTAAAACCCGACAGCTTCGGCGAGCGAGCCCGCTGCGATCACTTCGAGTCCGTCGACGACAGCGGCTTCGCGGGCGTTCTGAATGGGGACCACGATTCCGGTGCACCCTTGCTGACGGGCGGCAACGGCCATCGACAGGGTACCGTTTACCGGTCGGAGGGAACCGTCCAACGCGAGTTCGCCAGTCGCGGCGTAATTCGCGAATTGGTCGGATGTCAATTGCCCACTGGCGGCAAGAATGCCCAACGCAATCGGCAAATCAAAACCCGCGGCGTCTTTGGGAAGATCGGCCGGGGACAGATTGATGACGATGCGATCGATCGGTCGTGTGTAACCACTGTTGATAAGCGCTCGCTCGATGCGGTGCGTGCTCTCCCGCACCGCTGCTTCCGCCAAGCCGACCAGTGTGGTCTTCGGCATTGCAGCGGGTGAGATGTCGACTTCCACCTCGACGGTCTTCGCGTCGATGCCGAACAAGGAATACGTCAGCAATTTCGCCAGCATCCGAAACTCATCCTCGATGAACCAGTGATCATCCTTTGATCATTGTGCGGCGAGGAGAACGCGACTGCAAGCAAACGGGAATCATCGAGGGTGACGAAAATGACGTTCAAGGGATGCAGAAAACCGCGCGGATAGTTCATGTGATGATGTTCCGCGCGGTCCATAACGTACGTCTATCCGAAGATAGTTTGGTCGGTGAAGACGCTGCGGTTCTTGCCGGTGATGGGGTTCCAGAAGAAGAGCCGGTCGATACCGATAACCGGGTTCGATGCATTGGCATCGTTGAACGGAATCAGAGTGCTAAAGTCGTTGCCGTTGAGGGCAGGGCGGTCGACGAAGTCGGAGAACACGCGGTTCAAGGTGGGCTGCATAGCGAAGATGTCGGAAACCACCATGCGATTCTTTCCAGTCGTCGGGTTCCAGAAGAAGATGTCGTCTAGGCCGTCTTGGTTGAAGTCGCCGCTGGCGAGTTCGCTGAAATCGTTGCCGTTGATGGCGATATCCTGAATCAGATTTGTTTGCACGGCACCGAGACTGTTGGCAGAGCCGAAGGTGTCAATCGAGAATGAAACGACGCGGTTTTTGCCGCTGGCGTAGTTGACGAAGAAAATCGAATCCAAACCCGGCGAAACGAATTCCCCGATTTCGATTTCATTAAAATCGTTGCCGTTGATCGCACCTGTTGGCACGACATTGGTCTGGATGTTGATGGATTGCGAGGCGGTCCCAGGAGTCACAGCATCGAAGTGCACGATACGGTTGCGTCCGGAGACGGGGTTCCAGAAGAAGAGGTCTTCGCCGTTGCCCGCGTCGAAGTTTCCAGCGACCAACTGTTGGAAGTCGTTACCGTTGATCGCGCCTGTTGCAACGACGTTGGTTTCAATGACCGACGTGACTGAACCAGGATTGCCGTTGAAGTGGATGAGTCGATTGCGTCCGCTGACGGGGTTCCAAAAGAAGAGGTCGTCGTTTCCGCCCTCGTCGAAGTTTCCGGCGACAACCTGGACGAAGTCATTTCCGTTCAAGGCCCCGGTTGCGATAGGGTTCGTAAGGATCTGGCCGTCCCCGAAGACAATTCGGTTTTCACCGGTGAGGGGATTCCAGAAGAAGATGTCATCATTGGCGAAACCAGGGAAGCCGACAGAGCTGTTATCAAAGTTCCCGGCCACGTTGACGGCGTAGGAACCGTTAATTGCTCCCGCGTTGAACGGCGAGTCCTGCACGGTGTTGAGCGGTGTGACTAGCGGTGTAGAATCCATGCTGGAGTTGTCGTTGACGTTGACGTCCCCGCCGGTTGTTGCATCTGAAAATGCACTGACGCTTAAGTTGGTTGTTGTTGTTCCAGTCGCCGGACGGGAATTGGGGATCACCGAGAAAAAGAGATTTCGTGTCGCGCCAACATCAAGATTGAAGGGGGTAAACTGAAAGATTCCGCTATCGGCAGGTGTCTCAGTCCAACCGGATGTACTTCCGAAGGCGTCAAATTCGACGTTGTTTCCAAGCGTCGCCGTCACTGTAATTCCAGTGGCTGGCCCAGCGTTGTTGGCAATCGTAACGGTGTATAACAGGGATTGACCCAGAACACCGAAAGCATCAGAGTCGGTGACAGTCGTCGTGAGATCGACTTCACTTTCTAACGCACCGATATCGACCGTACCCCCCTGAATGCGTTCGAATCCCAGGCCACGCTGATCGAGCGGGAAGGGCACGTTCGTTTCAACAAAAATTGCCGCGGCATTGCTTCCGGCGTTGATGGCGGGACTTCCTAGCACTGGGCGACGGGTCATCGTGGGACCACCGTTGTTTGCCGGGTCCGCGACGATTTGATTCAGCGGCAGTATGTTACCGTTTCCGTCACCGAGAATGTTTCCTTGTGTGCCATGTTGTAATCCGCCGGCTGAGTTGGGGTCACCAATCAAGTTGTTGACGCTGCCAGCGCCTAGACTCACATTGGCGACATCGTCGCTCGTCTGCGTCGTGCCACCGACATTCCCCGCCACGATCGTATTCGATATCGTCGTCGTGGCCGGGTTCGCTAACGAAGCGACTGTGAAGATACCACCACCGGTGCTTCCGGCCCCATTTTGTACGATTGTGGCATTGATGACCGAAAACGCCCCTCCACCATTATAAATACCGCCACCGGAGTCTGCGGTGTTGTTAGTGATGGTTGTATTCCGAACTGTGTTTGTGGCCCCGGTCGCTGCGGTCGCAAAAATTCCACCGCCTTCTGTCGCGGCAGTGTTGAGGGCAATGTTGGACGCGTCAACGGTCAGTGTTCCATTGACCGCGGCAAGTCCTCCACCGACTCCGTCTGCTTGGCTGACTGAAATATTAACGTCACTGAGTGTGAGATTTGCACCATTGCTGAAGATCGCCCCACCGTTGTTGGAGTCCAGGGTGCCACCATTGGCGCGTCCGCGCTGTAGGTTCAAGCCTGAGATTTCCACAGTGATCGACCCGTTTATCACGCCATCAACGAAGAAAATCTGCGATAAATTTCCCGCGTCGATTGTCAACTGATTTGCCCCCAACCCGCGAATGTTGAAGTCGTTGGTCAGCTGAAAACGACCCATAGTTGTAATTGCGGCTGGTCCGTTGCTTACCAGCGACGAATCAAATTGAACAGTGTCGTTCGTACCAAAAGCCTGACCCGTGTCGACTTGTGTCTGCTCAGCCGGTGTCAGATCAGGGAATGGCATTCCCATGTTGATCATACCGATGGCTTCACGAAGCGTCACAAAATCGTCAAGATTTTGGTTATCCTCCAAACTGTTGACCGTAATCGTCGCGAGCAACACACGGTCTTCGAGGACATCCGCAGCTACCGGCAGTCGGGATCGGTGGGATCGACGGGAGCGAAGCCGACTGGGACGGTTCGTCAGGCCACAAACTGCGCGCAAGTTGGACGTCCAGGAGAATAATTGCATCGGCCCACACGATCGAATAGATGTGAAAAGAGGATTGAAGAGGAACGCACGCTAACGCGCGATCGGGGCAGTTGCAACGTAAAAATGAATTTGTTGCGAAGAACCCACGCGATCTGCAAAGCGTGCGGCGTCTCTAATAGGTGGGCAAGAGATAGTTTGAGAGTGACTGCCAATCCAAGCCGAATCATTTTGCGCCGGTGACGGCGAAGTAGTTTCGTGCGGCGGCGTCGATCATTTCTGTTGTGAGTTTCGGCGGAAGTTGGTGGAAGCGTTGGTAGTTTCGCATCAAGTTCAGTAAATCGCGTGGTTGACAGAAGCGGTATGTGCGGCCGACAGCCTGATAGTGCTTCTCGACGAGATATTGAATGTGCGTTTCGTCGCACTCCATGCCCATCTTGGCGGCGAGCTTGTGGAAGAGTTGCACGAATTCCGTTTCACTGGGGTCGCGGGCTTCGATCTTGTACGGAATGCGACGCAAGAATGCTTCGTCAACAAGCTCTTCGGGAACCAGGTTCGTTGCGAAGACGAGCAATTGCTCGAAGGGCATTTTGATTTTTTTGCCACTGGGGGTGTTGAGGAAGTCGTACTGTTTCTCCAACGGCACGATCCAACGGTTGAGCAGTTCGGTGGTACTCATGCGTTGGCGACCGAAGTCGTCGACGACGAGCGTTCCACAGTTACTCTTGAGTTGCACAGGGGCTTCGAGCACACCGGTCGCGGCATCGACGCAGAGTTCCAGACTCTCCATCGTGAGTTCACCACCGACAACAACCGTGGGACGTTCGATGCAAACCCAACGTGCATCGACTTTGACGTCTTCGCCTAAATCCGGCGGCTTGGCGATTTCATGCATGGTCGGATCGTACAATCGCACGATTTCTCCGCCGATCGTGATCGCCCGTGGCAGCCAAATTGTTTTGCCGAAGGCTTGTGTCAGCCGTTCGGCCATACTGGTTTTCCCGTTCCCTGGATTACCGTAGAGAAACACTGCCGCAACCGACATCAATGCTTGGCCGAGTTGGCTAATCACTTCCGATCCGAGTTGCAAATCTCCCAATGCTTTTCGCAGCGAGGCTTCCGTGGGACGTTCGCGGAGCAACGATTGAGCCGTCACGCTGTCGCAATATTCCTTCAACGGCACCGGAGCCGCACCGAAGTACGTGCTGCGTTTCATCAAGAGACCCGCACGTTCGTAGCCTTCGGGTGTGAGTTCGTGTTCGTAGTCGTTCACCCCGGCCGAGCGACGGTAGGCGACGAGTTGTTCGCTTTTCATGCGGCGAAGTTGGTCGTTCACAATCGCGAACGGTAAGCGAATTTGCTCCGCGACCTTCCGAGCCGACGCAACCCCGGCATTGAGCAGGAACTTCAATGCGATCGCTTCAATGGTCGGTTCCGAAACCCCAGCCGATTTGAGGTCCCTTGGTTCACGCGGAAACCAAGCCATCGGCGGAGTTGACGGAACGGTTTCGTTCGGTGCCACTGGGCCGGGCAGCATGCAGGTGTCGGCTTCTTGCGGTTTCATGCCGGTCGATTGACGCAACTCGGCAATCAAACTGGAAAGATCTTCGCTGAGCATGGGGGAAATCTCACAAAACGGAGTTAACAGACTTGGTAACCCCACAAAGCGGTTCACTCTACGGAGTGCGAGTGCGCGAGGAATTCCAAAGTCCATGTTCACCATAGGTCACACGACGACAGAGTCAAAAAGAACCTGCCAATCCGGAGTTTTGACCTTGGTCATCGTAAGGCCGGTCGGTAGAATTCACCGGTTTTGACGTTTCTCCCTCTTCAATGGGGAGACGATCGCAAGTTCCCGTTCTACCACGAGTTGAGTGCCACGTGCGGATTGCCTACCTGGATTGTTCGACCGGAATCAGCGGTGATATGACGCTCGCCGCCCTGATCGACGCCGGTGTGCCTGCCGATGCGATTCAAACCGCGATTGCTTCGCTGGGAATCGACGGCGTGCGGTTGCATGTGGATTCGGTCATTAAAGGCGGGTTCAAAGCAACTTATGTGCGAGTGGAACACCCGGAACAACACGCTCACCGGCATTTGGCCGACGTACATGCGTTGATCGACGGAGCCGCAGAACTTACCGATCGACAACGCGATTTGGCAAAACGATTGTTCGGTCATGTGGCCCGGGCCGAATCGACGGTCCATGGCATGCCGATCGATCAGGTGCATTTTCACGAAGTCGGCGCGATTGATTCGATTGTGGACATCGTCGGAGCCGCGGTGGGGTTCGATTTGCTCGCCGCCGACCAGATTGTGTGTTCGCATGTGCCGACCGGACGCGGGCAAATTTTGATCGATCACGGCGTTTGCACTGTGCCTGCACCGGGAACGGCGGAGTTACTCAAAGGGATCCCGCTGACCGATGTGCCCGTGGAAGCGGAACTCACCACACCCACCGGAGCGGCGATCCTGACGACGTTCGTCGATCGGTTCACACCGGGTTTGCCAGAGATGCGGATTGAATCGATCGGCTACGGAGCCGGTACCAAAGATTTCCCGCAGCGGGCCAATGTGTTGCGGTTGTTCGTGGGGTCGGCGGTTGCTTCGGACGAAGTCGATCAAGTCGCGTTGTTGGAAACGAATCTCGATGATGTTTCCGGTGAAGTCGTCGGCTTCACCAAACGCAAACTCTTCGACGCCGGCGCGTTAGATGTCTTCACCACCGCGATTCAGATGAAGAAAGACCGTCCGGGCGTGGTGCTCAGCGTGCTGTGTTCGCCGGCGAAAGTGGACGAACTCGAATCGATTCTATTCGAGGAAACCGGCACATTCGGTGTTCGTCGGCATCTGTTGTGGCGATCCAAACGCACGCGAAAACCACATACCGTGGAGACGGTGTTCGGCGCAGTCCAGGGGAAACTCGGGTTTCGACACGGCAACCAAGCGATTTTTACGCCCGAGTTCGAACATTGTGCGGAAGTCGCTGAGAAGGCGGGCGTGCCGTTGCGGGATGTTTACCGAGCCGCCGAAGCGAATTTCGACCCGGCGAGCGTCTCTCCCATCGAGACTGGCAGCGGGGATCATCACCACGACCACCACACGCACGACCACGATCATCACGGTCATTCCCACGACCATGACCACCACGGTCACTCACATGATCGTGACCATGATCACCACAATTGACCGTTCCCACCCACCGGCAAGGATGCCCCGATGTTTTCTGAACTTCTCGACGGACAAACGCTGTTTGCTCTCGGCATCGGACTGTTAACAGTCACGATGATGCGGATGACGATCCGTCGTCGCAAAGGGCTGTACCGCAACGTGGAACCGTCGATTTCGGCGAAGGAAGTCGCCCCCGTTCAAGCGGCGAGCGAACGCCTGAACGAACTCGAAGTGCGATTACACGACTACGACCGCGAAATCACGGGTCGCGTGGAAACAACACTGGCTTTGCTCGATCGACTCATCGAGGAAGCGGATCACGAAATCGTGCGATTGGAAACGCTGCTCGAACAAACGTTGCCCTCGAATCGGTCGGGCGTGAACTCGACCCCCCGCGACCGCGAAGTCGTCCGGCAACTCCGCACAGCCGGTTACGGCGTGCAGGAAATCGCGGAATTGACAGGGTTGTCCATCGTCGAAGTTGCTCGTCTGTTCGACAACCGCGATGACAACGAACAACGTCGAGCGGCGTGAAGTATCGGGCGATCGTTTCTCGAAATTGGGTGGCAATACCGGGAAGTGCATGGACGGAATGCATCTACCTTTATCGCTTGATTCCTACTTGTGTGGCATGCCCACAGCTCGGGGTGGGCATGAGCGAGCGACTTGCGAATGTCAAATCATGTCCACGCAAAGCCGTGGACATGCCACCCTGCCGCGTGAAGATCGGAAGTGTGCCACGGCTCTGTGAGCCGTGCTGAGCAATCCTCCCAACTGGCAAACACGGCTCACAGAGCCGTGGCACCCGTTCCGCGTGTTGGCGTTCGTCTGACGTTGCCGGTATAACAACACCATTTCATCCAAGGGTCTTGATGGATTGGTTGGCGACGTGTTGGAATTGTTTCAATTGAATGGCCGAGTGGCGTTGGTGACGGGGGCGAGTCACGGGTTGGGACAGGCGATGGCCTGGGGATTGGCTCAAGCCGGGGCCGATGTGGCGAACGTCTCGCGACGAGACACGGCAGCCGAGACACGCGAACTCGTGGAAGGTGAAGGCCGTCGGTTCCTCGACTTGCGAGCGGATTTGTCACAAGCTGATCAGCGTGTCGGGCTTGTGCAGAAGGTCGTCGATGAGTTTGGGCGGATCGATATTCTGATCAATAACGCCGGCAACGGTGAACGGTTCGTGCCGGAGGAATACCCGCTGGAGAACTGGTCGAACTTGTTAGCCGTCCATTTGGATGCGACGTTCGATCTGTCGCAGCAAGCGGCCAAGTTCATGCTGGAGCATGGGCGGGGGAAGATCATCAATATCGGGTCGGTACTCAGTTTCGAAGGCGGTTGGCACATCCCGGCTTACGCGGCGGCGAAACATGGAATAGCCGGTTTGACGAAATCGCTGGCGACCGGTTGGAGTGCTCAAGGCATCAATGTGAATTGCATCGCGCCCGGTTATTTCGACACCGATCCACCAAATGGCTTACGAAACGACCCGGTCCGAGGACCGCAAATTCTCGATCGCATCCCCTGCGGCCGATGGGGCCAACCCGACGAAATCGCCCCCCTCGCCGTGTTTCTCGCTTCAGACGCCTCGAACTACATGCACGGCAGCGTAGTGCCAATCGACGGGGGATGGCTGGCCAGATGAGTTCGATGTGGAGGGTTGAGAGTAGAGAGTGGAGAGTACAGAAAAGGTTAGTATGCGATTCCGATTTCTCCGACTCTCTACACTCCACTCTCCACCCTCTACAAATACCGCATACGTAAAACGCGTTTTGGCGCGTTTTACGTATTCTCATTTCCCTTGCGGTTTCCAAAGCACATCGGCCCGGCCTTCGTCGTTCGTGAGTCGGGCCCAGACGAATAACAAGTCGGACAGGCGGTTCAGGTACACCTGCACTTGGGCGTTGACCGGTTCTTGCTGAGCGAGGGCGACGACGCCGGTTTCGGCACGTCGGCAAACCGTGCGGGCATGATGCAAATGGGCCGCAGCCGCAGTTCCGCCGGGTAGAATGAAACTCGTCAGCGGTTTCAGCCGTTCGTTGGCTTCGTCGATCCATTTCTCCATGCGTTCGATAGGCCCCGGTCCGAGTCGCAACGGCGGGTGTTCGGCGGAGTCTTCATCGGGACGCACCGGCACACACAAGTCGGCACCGACATCGAACAAATCGTTTTGAATTTGTTGAAGTCGTTCGGAAAGCGGGGCTGGTAATTCGGTCGTCAACACGAGACCAAGCACCGAATTCAATTCATCCACGCCACCGTAAGCTTGAATCCGTGGGTGCGTTTTCGGGACGCGTGTACCATCGCCGAGCGCAGTGTGACCGTCGTCCCCAGTTTTCGTATAAATGCGATTCAGATAAACCATGGGCTTTTATTCAGATAATGAGATGGACATGCAACGGTTTGTTCGAAAGGGCGTCAACCTGATGTCGGATACGAGGATCGTAAGTAACAACGTCCAGAATCTTGCTATCCTCAATCTTCCATCCTCAGGAACGAACCCTCGAAATCGGACGAATGGTCAAATGACAATCTTGCCAGTTGGACTTCG
This sequence comes from Thalassoroseus sp., assembly GCF_984380535.1. Lineage (NCBI taxonomy): Bacteria > Pseudomonadati > Planctomycetota > Planctomycetia > Planctomycetales > Planctomycetaceae > Thalassoroseus > Thalassoroseus sp. The sequence goes on along the minus strand of NZ_CFHRBF010000023.1, from coordinate 98,264 downwards.
TTCAACCACACATTCCGTTATATTCGAAAATCGCTCTTGCAGCGAATGGGCGAAACCGGTAAGACTCCCGCACTCTCTCAAATCTCAATGACAACTCATTCGGAATTCGCTGAACGACCTTTGCTAGGGCGTCTCGAACGCGGCTTGTTGCTGTCTTGGAGCATCATGCTGGTTCTGTGTTTCGCTTTGGCAGCGTCGTTGAATCCTGACCCGCGGGGGTACGGGACTCACGAACAACTTGGTCTGCCGGCGTGCTCCTTTTGGGAACTCATAGGCCGTCCCTGTCCGGGGTGCGGCATGACAACCAGTATTTCATTATTTGTTCGTGGTCGATGGATCGAATCCGCGCGGGCCAATGTCGGGGGACTGGCATTGGCGGCGGCGTGTCTCTTCCAGATTCCTTGGGCGGGATACATCGCTTGGACCGGTCGATCGCCTCGCAGATTTCCACCTGCCAGCGTCGCCATTTGGACCTGCGGCTTGATCTTCATCATAGCCAGTCTCCAATGGCTGCCCCGGTTTCTGGGAATTCTGTAGTTCAGATATCTCAACTTTGAAACTCAAGTCGGGTGGCATGCCCACGGTTTTGCGTGGGCATGATTCGATGTTCGATCGCGGAAAGTCCATGCCCACCCCAAGCTGTGGGCATGCCACTCAACCGCATGGATAGTTCGTTTTTCTCAATTTCAACTTGGCAGTTCTATGCAACGGACGCACGGAAGCGGCCGCCATTCTCAGATCGCGTGGCCAATGTTGGTGGTTTGTCTCGGCATGGTTTTGGCCGTCGTCGGCTGTGGACCAGTCGTGATGATCAACAAGATGATCTTCGGTGATCCGGAGATCGACAGCCCTTTCAAATTGGCTACCGGTATTGACCTGACGAAGGGCAAGCACAAGGTCATCATCATCTGCGACGCGCCGTCAGCGATTCGCGATGGTGATATGACGGGCCTCAGTCATCAGCTCGTGGAGACACTTACTCGGCAACTCCAGCGAGCCGGTGTGAAAGTGGTCGACAGCAACAAGGTTCGCGACTGGATGGACGACAACGGCGGACGGCTAGACGATCCTCGCGATCTCGCCCACGAGTTCGATGTCGACTTTATCGTGCACGTCGACCTGTTGAACGTCAGCTTCTATGAAGAAAACAGTCCCGATCTCTTCCGTGGGCAAGCTCAGGGAGATTTGATCGGCTATCGCGTCGAGAAAGATGAGGACAGCGAAGAAGGCGAAGAACGTCGGATCGCTCGGCAAGTTTTCTCGAGTGGGTTCGGAACAACGTATCCCGAGTTCAGCCCGATTCCGGCATCGCAAGTCGATTCCCCCCGGATTTTTCAACGCCGTTTCGTGCAACGTCTAGCGAGTCAACTCGGCCACATCTTGCATGATCACACCGCACCGACGGAAGTATTTTAGACTCGGCGAGGATCGAGGATCGTAGATCGAGGATAGAAGGAAACAATCATGGTCTTCGCGAACAAAAATCACCGACGCATTAGCTTGATGCTTTTGGCATCGATGCTGACAGTTGGCACATTGTCCGGTTGCAACTTGTTTATGCTTGGAGCGTATTTGATCGGTGGTCCGCCTTCGATCGAACCGGCATTCGACGGCGAAACCGGAATGTCGATGACTGAGAAAGACATCAAAGTCGCAGTCGTCTGTACCGCGCCGCCGGATGTGCAACTTCAGTTCTCGAACATCGATTCGGACTTGGCGAAGTATGTCGCAATGCGGATGCACCTCAAGAAGATTCAGGTCATCAACCCCGATCGTGTGAACGATTGGCTCGACCGCAATCCCGATTGGGACACGCCCGAGGAACTCGGCGCGAAATTTGAGGTCGATTACGTCGTGTATGTGGAGCTAAAGGATTTCAGCCTCTACGAAAAGAACAGTGCTGAACTGTTCCGCGGGCGTTCCGATGTGATGGTTTCGGTCTGGAAAATGGACGAAGACGAAGGCGAGCAGATCTTCAGCCGCGATGTCGAATCCGTGTATCCGCGAGCCGTGGCTCGATCGTCCTATGAGACGAAGTACTCCACCTTCAAACGCGAGTACCTGGAAGTTCTCAGTGACGACATCGGCAAGAACTTCTACGAAACCTACCACGGCGACGACATGATCAACGCGAACTGATGCCCGCTCGTGCTGACTTAGGGACAGTGATTTCTCTCGGTTCAACACCAAAACGAGTTGGGTATCGAGGATGGAGTATGGAAGATTGAGGATAGCGAGTGCACGATCAAAGGTGATTCTCTATTCTACGGTTTTCCAACTTCGAACTTCTGACTTCGAACTTCCATGACTTCACGGCTTGCATCGCGTTGGTTGCGACGGGTGTTGCGATTGAATGCGATCGTGTTGATGCTCGCATTTCCGGCCGTCGTGATGCCGGAAGCTTGGATGAATTCCGCGGCAGTCGCCTTGGGAATGGGGATGCCGTCCGATACGCCGTTGTTCAACTATCTGACACGCACGCTCTCGGCGTTATACGGTTTGTGTGGAATCGCAACTTGGATTCTCGCATCGGATTTGCCTCGCTATGCCCCGCTGGTTCGGTTGTGGGGCACCAGCGTCGTCATCGCAGGAATCGGTTTTTCGTTGCTCGATTTGATCGTCGGCATGCCGGGAGCATGGGCGGCGATCGAGGGTGGATATCTCGTGCCGACCGGGATTCTTGTGCTCTGGTTGGACGGGCGTCGTAACGCAGAAGATGACCCATCCGGTTGACGCCCGTACTACAGTTTCTCAAAGTGAATCTTCGCCCCCCCATTGAACACTGACCCACTTTGAGCCATCGATGAAGACCGTTTGGCAAGATCTCCGTGCGATTGTGATCCTCCCCGGCACGGCGGTTATCTTTATGCCTGTCTTTTTGTGGTGGCGGTTTGGTGTCGATCCACATGGGCTTTGGACGGAACATCGCCTATGGGCGATTTTGCTGGCCGTTGTCGGCGTGATGTTCGTGTTCGCTGGTTTGCGGTTGATTGTTGCGACAATCGCAATGCTGCGAGCCATCGGCAACGGCACCATTGCACCCTGGGACCCAACACAACGGTTGGTCGTGCAGGGCATCTATCAACACGTGCGGAATCCGATGATCTCCGGCGTATTCGCGGTCATTTTGGGCGAAGCGATGATCACCGCATCACCGGCGGTGTTGTTATGGCTGATCATCTTTGTGATTGGTAAATCGATCTACATTCCATTCGTCGAGGAACGCTCACTCCGCCGCCGATTCGGTAGCGATTACGACGAATACCGCGTCGCCGTTCCTCGATGGATTCCCCGTCGTACGCCCTGGGAACCAGATTGGACGCGACAACAAGCAACCGGGAATTCCTGAGAATCTATCCGCTAGAACTTGATCGAACGGCTCATCGACGTCAACGTGTGGGGACTGAGCACTCAAGGAGCGGTTCGACGCTTCGACCGATTGACCTGACTCTCAAGGATGTATCGTTCTCATGGAATTGTTGGTCATTTACGCGGCGACGTTGTTGGTGGCGGTTTTGTTGTCGGGGTGGGCGGAACGCAGCGTGATGTCGGCGGCGGTTCTGTTTCTGTTCGCCGGGTACTTGTTCGGCCAACCGTCGATGGAACTGGTCAGCGTGCTGTCGACGATCGCACTCTTTACCGTGCTGTTCACCGATGGCATGCATGTGAGTCTGCAAGATCTACGCTCGGCGTGGCGATTGCCGGGGCGGGCGTTGTTCTTCGGCATGCCATTGACACTCGTGGGAACGGCGTTGCTCGCTCACTATGTGGCGGAGTTGTCGTGGTTGGATGCGTTTCTTGTCGGTGCGGTACTCAGCCCGACCGACCCTGTGTTGGCCGCCGCGATTGTCGGCCGTGAAACCGTGCCGCATCGTTTGCGTCACCTGCTGAATGTGGAAAGCGGACTCAACGACGGGTTAGCGTTGCCCGTGGTGATCGGGCTGTTGGCCGCCGCGGGGGACCAGGCGGACGCACCATCCGCGTTGGCGATTCAAATGGTGCTCGGGTTGGCACTTGGAATTGCAATTCCCTGGATCGCGTTAAAACTCGAAGGCAGCAAGTTCTTCGAATCGTCGCAGGATTACTACGCATTGAACGCATTTGCGATTGGCTTGCTGCTGTTTGCAATCACCGAGAAATATCACGCGAACGAGTTTCTGGCAGCATTCTTCGGCGGGATCACGGTCGCGACGGTCAGCCCGATGTTCCGCGATGCCTTCCACGAGTTCGGTAGCCTAGTGGCGGAGCTGCTGAAGTTTCTCGCGATTCTGGTGTTCGGGGCGTTGATCTCGATTGAGTTCTTACAAGAGATTCCCCAAAGCGGTTATATCTTTGCGGCTCTGGCGTTGTTTGTGGTTCGCCCGGTGGCACTCGCGTTTGCTTTGATTGGCACCAAGCTGACGCTGAAAGAATGGGTGGCCGCCTCATGGTTCGGTCCGAAGGGGTTTGCTTCGGTGGTGTATGGACTGTTGATCGTCCAGTCCGGCCACGACACTGGCGACCAACTATTCCACCTGATCGCGATCGTCGTCGTCAGCTCCATCGTCTTACACTCGTCGACCGACGTACTCGTCGCGAAGTGGTTTGAAAGTCATCCCATCGAAGAAGGCGAACCCAGTCACCATCACGACGTCGTCCATCCCACCCTGGAAGAAACACCGAACGAAGAACCGCCGTTGAGTTGATAGCCAGACGAATGGCTAACTACTGATCCGGTTTTGCACTGTCTTCTGCAGGTTTCGGAGGTGGGCTTTTCTTCCAAATGAGGGTGACGTCCACTTGCTGTGGTTCGTTTTCCTCAAGTTGAACACCCTCGGGCGGAAGCAGAGCGGCGGTAAGATTTGTCATCGTGCCTTCAACCGTCAACTCGCCGAGTTCGATTGTTTCCGTAGGGATCTCGGGAACCGTTTTGAAGGCTCCATCACGAACAATGGCTCGAACGGATGGCGGGTCGATACGCACTTCGGCGAGTTCCCAGCCATTATCAACTTTGCCATCGGTGCTGACGCCGATCGGCGCACGAACCTTGTGCACACGATACAACTGCAACTGAACCGCCGCGGGATCGGCCTGACTGAGTGACATTCCCAATGGCAGTCGCACCCGTTCGGCGGTGATCGGGAATGAACGATGACCCGACCGCTTCGGTTCGGCGAGGTCGATTGAGACCGTGAAATCGGATGGACGAACATCACGGAACGACCGCTCGGTTCCGGTGACTGCCAACCGCACTTCACTAGGCCAAACGTCGTCAACGGCCCATCCCTCCGGCATGTTGCGAACTTCGACGGGCACGTTTTCGTACGAACGCATCACCGGATCGATTTGATAAGCAATACCGATCCACAAAAGAACCGCCGATACCAACGACGCCAGTTTCAAACCCAGTCCGCCGACGAACCCACCGACACGATCTTCAGACTCGGCAGATTTAGCATGCTTTTCTTCGAACTCAGCCAGTAAATTTCGCAGTTCCGGCGGGTTTTCGAGTGGCGTGAGTTGTCGTTCGTGAGCCACGCTGACGGTTCCACGTTCTTCCGAAACCGTGATGATGAACGCATCGGTGCATTCAGCCAACCCGAGCGCAGCAGCGTGTCGCGTGCCACCGGGACCAAGCGAATCCAGGTTCGACGACAACGGCAAATGCACCGCGAAGTGGGACAGTCGGTCATGATAGATAATCGCGGCCCCATCGTGTCCCGGAGTCTTGGAGTGGAAGATGCTTAGCAACAACGGTTCGCTGATTTTGCCGCCCAACGGAATCCCGCCACGAATGTGCGGCTCAAGCGGTTCTTTGCCCTGAAACACGATGAGCGCACCGGTTTTCTGTTCGGACATTCTCATGACGGCTTCGATAATGGCAATGCGTGACTTCTCAGACTCGGCCATCCGGTTCTGTCGCCAAGGACGCCAAGTCGAAAATTGTTCGAACGCTCGTCGTAGATCTTGCTGAAAGATGATGACAAGACTCAGTGCCAATACCGTCAATCCGGCACGGAAAATAAACAGCGTGACGTACATACCGAACACGTGAGCAGCCAGATACAGCAAACCGGCCACAATGAACGCGAACGCGACGGCATAGGAAGCTCGCTTCCGAATCCAATTGATCGCGAAGTAGACGAGAATCGTCCACAAAGCAATGTCGGCAATGTCAGCCAAACGGATGTGATTCTTCAGGTTCTCAAACCAAGCCGGCATCCGTGTGCTCCATTCTCAGTTGCATCGATCATAACCCGCGTTCTGGTGCGTCTGTTGCGAATTGTATGCAATAGGCTCGGACGATGAAGCAATAAAAATAGCCGATACCCGCAGGTATCGGCTGAGAACAATCACAATGGCGAAACGAAATTACGCTTCTTGGTACTTCGCAATGTCAAAACCTTCACGGTATTTGCGACGGATCAACGATTCGCCGCCATCGTCCATGTTGGTGACTTTCATGCTTTCGGCGTCCCACTCGATCTTTTGACCGGCTCGCAAGGCGACATTGCCCAGCAAGATGGTTTCGGTCAGTCGACCGGCGTAGCCGAAGTTCGACATGGTCATTTTCGGATCGCCGGCTTTGGCGGCCATCATGAATTCTTCGTAGTGACCTTTGGTGCGTGGGAGCGTCTTCTCGGGCTCTTTGTAGTCCGCGAATTCGTCCTTCGGCAACAAGATACGGGTCCGGCCGTAGTCGTCGCGGGAGTACATCTTGCCTTTCGAGCCCACGATCACACAACCGCTGCCCGAGGGAGATTCGCCTTCGAGCAATTCCTTCGGTGGCAGTTTTCCACCGTCGTACCAAACGACTTTGACCGGGCCACGACCGTCTTTTTCCGGGAATTGGAAGGTGATGATCGACCACGCCGGGTAGGTTTCGTTTTCCACGATCCCGGCAGATTCCGCCACCACACTGGTCGGATCGAACAAGTTCAACGCCATCACTGGCATGTTGGCAGTGTGGCAAGCCATGTCGCCCAATGCCCCGGTGCCGAAGTCGAGCCAACCACGCCATTTGAACGGTGTGTACACGCCATTCTTGTAGGGACGCTCTTGAGCTGGGCCGAGGAACATATCCCAGTTCAAGTTCGGCGGAACGGGATCGGAACCTTCCGGGCGTCCGGTGCCTTGTGGCCAGATCGGACGGTTCGTCCAGATGTGGACTTCGCTGACGTCGCCAATCGCGCCGCTTTGCACGATTTCCACGCTGGTTCGCATGCCGTCGTCAGCGGTGCCTTGGTTACCCATTTGGGTGACGATGCCTTCTTTGGCAGCGACTTCCCGCATCAAACGGGCTTCTTCAACCGACCAAGTCAGCGGCTTTTGCACGTAAACGTGCTTGCCCATCCGCATGGCGGGCAGGGCGGCCACTGCGTGCGAATGGTCCGGCGTGCTGACACTGACGACATCGATTTCGTCGCCGATGTCATCGTACATTTCGCGGAAGTCGGAATACTGCTTGGCGTTCTTGTGACGAATACCTTGCTTCTTGGCAGCGTTTGCATCGATATCGCACAGACCGATGACGTTGCCGAACTTGGCCAACTCATTGCAGTCTTGATTGCCTTTTCCGCCCACACCCACGCACGCGATGTTCAATCGCTCAAGGGGGGATTTCTCTTGTGCGGCCAGCGATTGCGTGCTCACCCACCAAGCGGTCGCGCCGACAGCGGCGGACTGCTTCAAAAAGTCACGACGATTAGTTGATTGCGTCATTGGGTCAAAACTCCTCTCGAACTGTGGAAATGCGTTTCACATTGTGCGGACTGTGAGCCACGCTGAAAACGAAGTCTTCATCGATTGTTTATGGTAAAGCGATGAAAACGCTTCCACAAGCGGACGGGGATAAACGGGCTGGTGAAGTTAGGGGGCACAGCGGGTTTATTGGATGCTGTACTTGATGGCACGGGAAGCGTGCGGTGCGTTATACTATCGGCTCCAGACTCATTCGGAGTCAGACGGAAATCGAGAATTCTGATCGAACGAATCGAATCATGTCGAACCAATATATCGTCCGTTACGGTTTGCAACGACACATTGCGGAGTTCTCCGGCAAGGGACAAACGCGGTTTGTTCGCAATGCCGATGTGATCATCCGCAGCGATCGCGGACAGGAATGGGGAACTGTTCTGTGTTCCGCGACCGAACGCACCCAAGACTATCTCGGGCAAACTGAACCGAAGGGCCGCATCGTTCGGCTAGCGACCGAGGAAGATCGCGACTTGGCCGAAGAGATTCGCGACCTCGAACGCCGTGAGTTTTCCGTCTGTCAGGAGTGCATCACCGAGCGGAAACTCCAGATGGACTTGATCGATGTCGAACACCTGTTCGGTGGCGAGCGAATCGTGTTCTATTATCTGGCGGAAAAACGTGTCGACTTTCGTGAGTTGGTCAAGGCGTTGGCGTCGGAGTTCAAAACGCGGATCGAGATGCGACAAATCGGTGTGCGTGATGAGGCCAAGTTACTGGCCGACTACGGAGACTGTGGCAAACCCGTCTGTTGCAACACGCACTTGCAAGAGATGCCGCCGGTTTCGATGAAGATGGCGAAGATTCAAAAAGCCACGCTCGACCCGAACAAGATTTCCGGTCGCTGCGGTCGGCTGAAATGCTGCTTGCGTTACGAGTACGACACCTACGAAGAGTACCGTCGCGAGTTGCCCCGCGTGGGGGTCACTGTGGTAACGAAAATCGGTCAAGGTCGCGTAATCGCTCAGGAAATTCTCTCCCGGAAACTCATCGTGCGTTACGAAGACCAACGTCAAATGCTGACCGACGCCGACGATGTCCTGACGGTCATCAAGTCTTCACGGAATAAACCATCCGGCGGCGAGAACAACTAATTTCGTAGGTCAGAATGTGCCTGACAAATCCACGCAAGTGAAACGGCCTGCGTCAGGCTTAGCCTGACTGACGTTGCTAGCAATAGAATCAACAACCAGAAAGCGGGTGGGATGCGACAGTTCTTTCAATCGATTTGGGGGCGGATTCTCGGTTGCTTTGTAGCCGGGGTGCTGGCGATTTTACCCTTGGTGATTACGGTTGCGATCGTCAGTTGGGTCGTAAGTTTCGCTCAGCGATTCGTTGGTCCCGGTACCGCAATTGGCGATGTGCTCAGTCGGGTCGGGTTACGGTATTCCCAGAATTCGGTACTGGCCTACATCATTGGTTGGCTATTTGTCCTCGGAGTGATCTTTGCATTGGGCGTGTTATTGCAGTTGGGCATGCAACGACTGTTCTCCGGATTGACGAATGCAGTGATTCGACGTGTGCCGATTTTAGGGAGCATTTATGGCACAACGGAACAATTCGTCGGTTTACTCGATAAGAAGAAAAGTGCCGAACTCTCCGGGATGACCCCGGTATTTTGTTGGTTCGGCGAGAAAACGGGGGCCGGGTTATTGGCGTTGTTGGTCTCACCGCAGAAGTATCGGATCAACGATCGCGACTACCAAGTCGTCATTGTACCGACCGCCCCGGTCCCAGTCGGGGGCGGATTGTTCTTCGTGCCCGCAGAAAACGTTCAGCCCGCGAATATGTCGATCGACGGGCTGATGAGCATCTACATTTCCATGGGTGCAACCGCCGGTCAATACATGCAAGTTCCGCAAGTTGCTCCGAAAGCGAATTGATCGAAAATGCGATCAATCCTTGAAGTCGATGTCGTAAGTGCGTTTGTCGGTGGTGATGTCGACTGTCAAATCGGTCGTCGAGGTTGATTGGAATTTCTGAGGCACGGAGAAGTCTGTCTCGTTCTCCTCCGGCGACTCTGACTCGTCGCTGCTGGGCGGTGTGATCGCGACTTTGTAGCTTCCCGGCGGTATTGCAGATGCGCCACTGAGTGCATACGCGCCGTCAGCAGAGAGGGTGGTCGTCCGCGATGCACCGGCATCTTTGGACTCGAACACCAGCACCGATCCTTCCGGCACGGGATCACCGTTAAAAGTCACTTTTCCTTGGATCGAAACGGTCTCTGTGTCGCGACTCCCCTCACAACCAGCGATGATGAGTGTCGAAGTCGCGACGAGAACGCAGACAACAACTGAAGTCCGACGTGAAACAGTTTTCATGAGACACTCCTTGCGAATAGCTAGTTACCCAACTGCCAAGACCTCGATTCCACGGTAGTTCAACGCTGTTCTTCACGTTCGATTCATGGGTATTATTTGTCCTTGGCAGCGGTCTGCTGCGGATACACAATCACGCGATCGTGGGTCAGCAACACCAAATCACGATGCCCATCACCCGTGACATCGACCACCAATGCCTCTCGCGGATTGATACCGGGACCGGCGGAATCGCTGAAGCTCTTGCCTTCAAAAACGGGGAAGTGCGTGGCATGTCGTAAACCGTGTTTTTCGTCGTAAGCCAGAAGCTCGATGAAGTGCGATCTCACATCCAATAACGCAACGTCGGCTTTGCCGTCGGCATTGATGTCGCCTGCGACCGCGTCCGTGAAGAATACCTTTTTGAGTGGCGACTCGTAATTCGCCAATTCGTTGAGTTCCACTTTCGCTCCGCCGGAATACAGCACCGCGAACTTACCCCGACCGACGAGAATCAAATCCGGTTTCGCATCGCCGTTGACGTCCGCCACTCGCGTTCCCAGAAACGGAAACTTACCGATCTCGACTTCTTTCCAAGGCTCGTACAGAGCTTCCGCCCGTTTCAGGATTCGCAAGCGACCGATGCCTCGATCGACCAACACGATTTCTTCGCCGGTTTGCTGATCCAGATCGAGAGCGGCCACCCCAACGATTTCCGTGTTCGAGTCGGTCGCATTGAATTGATCGACGACGCTCCATTGTGCATCGTCTCCAAGGATCAACTCACGGGCGAAACCGTCGCGGGCAACGATCAATGCGCCGCGTTCTTTGTTGGTGTCTCGTGGCAGCACAAAAAGTTCGCTCGACGAGACATTCCCCAATTGGATACCGCCTGACGTTTTCACTGCACTCAAGACGTCCGAATCCTTGCCACGACTCAATAGAACCGGAAGTCGTCCGAGACTGAAGAACGCAAGCAGATCAGGACGGCCATCGCGATCGGCGTCGACTTCGACCAAACGCTGAGGTGTGCCGGGAAGTTCAATGGGTTGCACGCTGAGAGCGTTGACTGTTCCGTCCTTTTGGAACGTAAGAGTTTCCACGCCAGATTTTTTCGCGTCGAGCTTCGACAAGCACACGATCTGTGGCGGCTGAGTTTCGTCGGGCTGAACGACTTCGAATGCCTCCGGTTCGCCCTTCGTCGTGATTGCTTCCGGGAAGGTCAGCCGACCGTTTTCGAACCGACTGATCCCGATCGTTTTTTCCTTCGGACTGAGTACGAACACTTCCGCGCGAGAATCGCCGTCGATGTCTGCAACCCGAACCTGCGTGATTCCGACAAGACTTGGAAACGACTCCGCCGGCCCAAGTCCGCTGCCTTTCTGTTGACGATAGACCAAGATTTGCGCGGATGATGGTGCAGTCGCCACGACATCTTCCAAACCGTCGCCATCAATGTCTCCGGTCGCCAGATCACGTTCGCGTTCGGAACCACCATCGCCGAATCCGTATTGAATCAGTCGCGGCGCGAGTTCATCTTTCTTGTCTGCCGATCGCATTTGCAGGATTTTGACGCGATTGGTTCGTGAGTCGACCACCAACAATTCGCTACCGGGTTTCCCATCGACTTCGCCGATGCTCAGCGAACGCGGTCGACTGAGGTCGAATTCCAACTCCGGGCCGAGCGTATGGTCGGGCGACTGGCGACGCACACAGAGCACGCGATCGTTCGATGCACCGGCGGTGTAACACAGATCGTTCAAGCCGTCGGCATCGAGGTCGGCAATTTGAGCCAAACCAAGTTCGTCGGAGGTGTTCATCAACCGTTTCGGTGTCGACATCGACTTGTCCGCCTGTTGATACAGCACGTAAGTCGCCTTTTCGCCCAGAACGGCAATGTCGGTGAGTTGATCGGAATTCAAATCGCCTGCCGCCATCACCCACAGCGAAGCGTTCACGTCTGGCAGCCGCACTTCATACCGCTTTGACCAGGCTGGTACGTTCTCGGGCGATTGGAAGTAGATCGTCAATTCATCCGGCTTCCCGAGTGCGGCGATGTCGGTAAGTTGGTCGCCGTTAAAGTCCCCCAGGGCCAGCGTGGAAATCTCTGCATCGACAGACAATTTCTGATGATCGAACCGCGGTGCATTCTCGAGGGCATTGACGTCGTCGGTATCGGCTTCGGGAGTTGCGGTATCAGGGTCGCGTTGGATGAGCAGATCAAGTCGACTATGGCTATTGTCGATCAGCACCAAATCGGTTTTGCCATCGTGATTCAAATCCCCCGCGAGCATACCTTGCGATCGTTCTTCCAACTTGAAGATCTCGAGCGCGTCGAAGCCGTAGTAATCGGCCAGCGAGGTTTCGTCTTTTGGTGTTGGCTCGTCTGCACACAGTCGGACGGCCATACCGACGAGCATCAAACCCATCGTGAGAATCAAATGGCCAATCGTTCGCCCGTCGATCATTGTATTGTTTCCTTGGTGATCAGTCATGAGGACTGCCGGGGGAATGGTCGCGTGTCTTCTTGAAAACTTCAAAGATCACGCATCGTCGGCGACAACGCAAGTGAGCCGGAATTGCTTCGTGGTTAGTCGGGCAAAAATTTATTCGTAGCAACGCACGACTTTTGCGACGACAAACCCTGCCCGAAAAGCAGGCAGCCGTGCATTTCCGACCTAATGCCCCCTCCGGTGCGGATGTTGACTGGTCTCCAATTTTTTCTCAAGCACACTCGCCTCGACGTTGTGTTGCAAGTTCTTGTTAGGAAGAAGGTTGCGTTTTTTACTTGTCAGATTTGGAGAATCGTTGTTGCCAATGATTTTTTGGACTAGGTGAAAACACGGCGCGAAATATGCATTGTTGCCTAGTCCTCTGTTTTCAACCTGCCTGTTATCCCGCCTGTTTTCCTTCCGGAGATGCCTCAATGAAACTTAATTTCCGCCCCCGGTCCCGCGTGGGGTTCACGCTGATCGAATTGCTTGTCGTAATTGCGATCATCGCAATTCTGATTGCTCTACTGCTGCCTGCCGTTCAGCAAGCCCGTGAGGCGGCCCGCCGATCACAATGCAAGAACAATATGAAGCAACTCGCATTGGCGATGCACAATTACCAAAGCACTTTCAAAGTGTTTCCATACGGTCACCGCAGTGATTCGTCACCCTCAACGATTACGCACATCCGTGACTGCTGGTTCCAACGTTTCTTGCCTTTTATCGAGCAAAACGCACTCTCCGAAGCCTACGAAACCGATACGACGCAATGGATTCACGCCTTAACCGCCAATACAGCAACGGCTTACATTGCAGAGACTGTGGTGCCCGCGATGACATGCCCGTCGGATCCGGGAGCACCAGGTAAAGGAGCGAACGGCGGAACCACGGCGTTCCAGGGTAACTATGCGATGGCAGCAGGTGTCGGGGCTTATACGCTCGATACCACCACCAACCCCGCGACGATTTCGGTCACCGCCGGCGATATTGCCTATGGCGATCCAAAGGGGATGTTCTTCGAAAAGTCGTCGACGTCATTCCGCGACTGTATTGATGGCTCGACCAACACCCTGATGGCTTCGGAAGGCATCATTCGGACCGGAACGAGTGCTTCCTGGGGAGAACTGGGCGGCTACTGGGGCGGTGCACCGCACGGTTCGTATGGGGTTTCTTCCGCAGAACCACCGAACACAAGTGTGCCCGACCGTGTCTACACCTGCAAAGCCGCCTCGGTCCCTGCTGCTCCCAATGATGCACCCTGTGAAAGCGGTAACACAAGTGGACTCACCGGTCGCTGGAACTTCGCCCGAAGTTTCCATCCTGGCGGTGTGCAGGGTGCAATGGTTGACGGTTCCGTCCGCTTCTTTAGCGACACGATCGACCGGCAAATTTGGATGCGAATCGGCATCCGCAACGATGGCCAAGTTATTAGCGAGTTTTAGACCTTAGTTGTTGTCATGCCTTCTGTTTTAGACGAAATCGAACACGCAAGCCGGCTTTCTGCTGAATATCCGGCTGCTTTTGAAAACGGAGAACTCCCCGCCATGCTCGCCCCTCGTGCACCCGGGATTGGATTGTTCGCGGTCTTTCTCGCTACTCTCGGTTGTGGGGGTGCTTCCGAGGGACCGGTCACTTATGCCGTCAGCGGTACGGCCACGTTCGATGGCGAACCCATCGAAACCGGCCGAATCACTTTCCGTCAAACAGAACCGCCACGCAAAGCGTTCTCGGGCGAGATCGTGAACGGAGAATACGACTTGGAAGCCGAGGAAGGCGCGATGGAAGTGAAAATCATTGCATCGCGACCAGTTCCCGGCAAATTCGACAACTCCAACGGCACCCCGGAACCGGTCGGCGAAATGTATATTCCGCTGAAGTACAACGACCGAACCGAGTTGTCTGCTACCGTCACTCCCGACGGCGAGAACGAATTCCCGTTCGAGTTGAAATCGAACTAAACGAGCGACTCGAAGTCGAGTATCACATACCCTGCGAAGCCGTCGTTTCTGGAAGTTCCCAGAGACGACGGCTTCTTTATTGGTGCGAACGTCAATTTGGACCGCGAGAAATCTCCGTCGATTTCGGGAGGTTCTCCGACGACAGCGTGTACCTTTTGGAACCGAGCCGACTATAATAAGGTAACAGACATCAATTTCGCTTGATTTGAGCGAAGTTGGATATGCTGTCGGTCACAGGAATGGAGTCGCACGTGACTGCCCCATTTTCCTGCCCGTGAACTTCCAGCTCGTGTCGGTTCCGCGTAAATAGCAACGGGGGATCGTTTTACGACAATCAATGCCGGCAAGATTGCCCGGTCACAACACCAGCCTCGCGTTGAATTTATGCCTAGAATCTTTGCGCTCCGCGTCCCGCCTGTGACACCGTTAGTGACTGTTTTGGCAGGTCTGTGTGCTCTCGTGTCCGTTGGTTGTGGTCCACGCAATCAAATTAGCGAGTACACTGTTCGCACGGAAAAGGCGTTGTTGGCGGAGAATCGGCTCGAAGAGCAAATCCTTGGCGCGGTGGTTCGCAAAGACGATCGGGCTTGGTTTTTCAAGATTCGAGACGCCAAGCCGAAGGTCAATGCCGTTAAGGACGCCTTCGAGACCTTCGTGAAAAGCATTCGATTCAACGACGATGGCAAACCCGAATGGACACTTCCTGAGGGGTGGACATCGACCGAGGAAACGGGCTTACGGTTCGCGACATTGAACATCGAAACGGGTTCCGAGACCGATCCCGATACCCTGGAAGTCAGTGTGATTCCGTTGCCTGTCAGTGATGGCAGTTGGGACGACTACTTGAAAGACAACATCAACCGTTGGCGGAATCAGCTCGGCTTGTCTCCGCTCAATATGTTGGCAAAGAGCTATCACGATCCGTCCAAAGACACCGATGGTGTTGTCCAGTTCGAACTCAGCGAGAACTCCGGAGCGGATCCGAATACCGTGTATGTGGTTTCGATTGTCGGCAGCGGTGGCGATGATTCGATGTCTGCACCGAAACCTCCGTTTGCCGGCACTGCCCCCACAACTTCTCAGCCACCCAGCGAGAACAACGGACCAATGCGTCCGACGGTCACCGCGAGTGCAGAACCGATTTTGAAAGCTCCGGACAATTGGACGAAGTCGCAAAACGACCAATTTAGTGCCGCTGCTTATGAAGTCGTCGATGGCGACGAATCGCTGCGGATCACCGTGACCTCACTTGGTGGTGGAGCGGGTGCGTTGTTGCCGAATGTGAACCGCTGGCGACGCCAGGTCGGTTTGGACCCGGTCGACGACAGCACCGTTGGAACCGTGACCGAGCCGATCACCGTCGACGGGCAACCCGGACATCTGATGTTCTTCGATGGTGCCGAAAATGCTTTGTATGGGGCGATCGTGCCCCAGGGCGGACGCATCTGGTTCTTCAAACTGATCGGGCCACCGAAACTCGCTGCCCAAGAACAAGCTGCCTTCGCCGACTTCGTTCGCTCTGCAAAGTTCGAATAAACATGAGATGTGTGCCACGGCTCTGTGAGTCGTGCGGTCTGGAAGTGACTAGGGTCACTTAGTACGGCTGCTAGAGCCGTTGCACACGATGAAGATAAAGCCGAATCCAGAGATCAATCGAGGATGTTTCAATCATGAGTGCCGACGCCATGGATTCGAAATCCGCTGAAAACTTGCCGACGCCCGAAGAATCTCGTATTGGCGGGTTTGGGTCCGCGATCCAGGAGATTCTAACCACTCTCGCGTCGCTGAAATTGACCGTCGCGTTGTTTGCGTTGGCGATTTTCATCGTCCTTGCAGGCACACTTGCCCAAACCGACCACGGAATTTGGACGGTCGTCAGCAAGTACTTCCGCTTGGAGACCGACGCGACTTTCGATACCACCTCCGTCTCCGCATTCACGGAAACAAGTTGGGAAGTCGTCAAGGAGATGGTCCACCCGAAAGAGTGGTTCGTGCACGTTGACATGAAACTGCTCTTTCCGCCATCGTTCTTCGCCGGGCAAGGGCGGCCGGAATTGGATTCGCCGATGGACCCCGTGCGGCTTGGCACGTCGATCTTTATGGGTTTCGGTTGGATGGCGTTGCTGCTGCTCTTCATGCCGAAGAGTTGGGACTGGCCAGTGAAGTTGGCCGTCTATTTGCCGATGGCGATCGGTTATACGATCGCGACGGATATCACCAGCGGCATTTGGTTTCCCAAAGGTTGGACCGTCGGTGTGGTGATGGCGGCCAACTTGTTGGCAGCTCACTTGATTCGTTTTAAAGTCCAAGGTCGCGGAACTGCGGCCATCGCCGGTTCGGTGTTATTGGGCGTCGGTGGATTGCTCACCGCGTGGGTGATTAGTGAAGGTTCGAACAAAGACGGACTTTCCTCGACTGGGAACTTCGGAGCCGTTGAAATTTGGAATGCGTTTCTGGTCTCGCTCGTTGCGATCGGGGCGATTATTGGTTACGTGGGAGCCCGTTTGAAAACACCCGTTTGGCCGGGTCGTGTGTTTTGTTGGATCATCGCCGTCGGTTTCGCTGCGACTGCCGCCGCGTTGTTTGTGGGGATTGACGAAACATCCGTCAAAGAGAACTACTCCGGCATGCGGATTCTTTGGCAACTCATCAAAGCCACGCTCGCCGCGATGGTGTTGCTGGCCGGTTGCTCGCTGTTGTTCAAGAAGCGTGCCGGTGTCGTGCTGCTGCACGGCGGAATCGGTTTGATGATGCTCAGTGAATTGCTCGTCGGCCTGAGTGCCGTCGAAGCCCGCATGACACTCCGCGAAGGACAAACCCTAGACTACGTCTTCGATATCCGCAAAATCGAACTCGCTGTCCAACATGATGCCGACGAAGAAGACGAACAGTACAGCGAAGTCGTCGTGCCGGAATGGATGATCAAGAAAAGTCACCGCACCGGCGAGCCGATCACAAACGAAAAACTGCCGTTCGATTTCGTGGTGAAAGAGTTTTACGAGAACTCCGACCTCCGAACGGCGAAATCGGATGATAAGAACCTCGCAACCGAGGGCGTCGGCACGCAGGCGTTTAGTTTTCCGATGCCGATCAGCACCGGGACCGACAACGCTAGCATGGTCGATATGTCCGCCGTGTATGTCGATGTGATCGACAAGAAGACCGAGAAAAAACGCGGCACATGGTTGTTCAGTTTGTTCCTCTCCGAACCGCAAGTCATCACCGTCGATGGCAAACAATATGGTGTAACACTGCGGTTCCATCGGATTTACAAGCCGTATTCGTTGCATCTGATTGATGTCAGCAAAACCGATTACATCGGCACGGACACGCCTCGCGATTATCGCTCCGAAGTGCAAGTCTTCGATAAAACGCGGGACCTGACCAGCACCGTCGATATTTGGATGAACAACCCGCTTCGCTTTGGAGGCGAGACGTTCTATCAAAGCGGTTACGATCGCAACCCGCGAACCGGTGTGGAGACAACCACACTGCAGGTCGTCGAAAACCGCAGTTGGATGATTCCTTACGTCTCCTGCATGATCGTCGCCGTTGGCATGTTGGCCCACTTCGGCGTGATCCTGCTACGATTTTTGGATCGGCGGCAACGTGACCGGCTTCAGACGCAAGGACTCGAACAGCATAGTCAGTTCTATCTGCTGGGTTTTCTGTTTGGACGACTTGGTCGAGTGGCTGGCGAGAAAGCCGACGAAGCATACGCACGTCGGAAAATGGGGATTGACGATCCCAATGACCAAAGTCCGACAAAGCGAGACGCGTTATTGTATCTCGGCGTCCCGTTGCTCATCGTCTTTCTTTGGGCCGGTTGGCTCGCTGGGAAGGCTCGGGTGCCTTCGGTCGAGGAAGGGCAATTCAGTTACTACAACTTCGGTGAGATTCCGGTCGTCAATGAAGGCCGCGTGAAGCCAATTGACACGGTCGCCCGCACCACACTGCGAATGCTTTCCGGTCGACAGGAACTTCTTGCAGAAGTCGAAAAAGACGGGGAAACGGAAGAAGTCCGTTTGCCGGCGACGAAGTGGTTACTCGACTTGATGACGCTGCCGGAAGAGGAGCTCGATCACAAGATCATCCGGATCGATCACCCACAGGTGCTCGCGAAACTCGACTTGTTCGACCGGGATCGGCATCTGTATTCGTACGCGGAGTTGATCAAGAAAGAAGACATCATCAATCGTGAGATCGCGGCCGCGGAAATTCAGGCCCAAGCCGCCGCGGATAAAGTCGCAAAGAAGGAAGCCGAGAAACAACTCTCCCAGGCAGTTGGTAAAGATGCGAAAGCCGCTGCGGAAGAGGCCGTCAAGAACGCGAAGGGGGATCCGGCTCCGTTCCGCAGTATTTATCACAGTCGACTGCTCGACTTGCGACGGCGGATTTCCATCGTTCAGGAACGGCGGGAAATGTTGAAAACCGTCCCGTTCACCGGACGGATGGCAATTAACAATCTCGGCTTGGTCGCGAATTTGCAAGACAGCCAGATGCTCGATGCGTTCCCGATGTTGATTTACTCGCCGACCGTTGGCAAATGGCAACCGTATGTGTTGGCCGCGTCACGGCTGACGCTGGCGGAGTTGGTCGAAAAACACGGTCTCGAAGAAACCGCCAAAAACATCGCCCGCAAAAGCCTGCCGCAATTGCTGACGGAAATCGAAGTCAGCAAGGTTTACGACTATCTCGAAATGATGCGAAACAAGGCGGCGGAAACGGTCGGCGAACAAGCGAAGCAAATTCCGCTTTCGGACCTTGCCCGTTTCGAACTCGATCGTGGCTCGTTCAAGGGCATCGACGGTGAATGGAAAACCGTGATGGAAGCCATTGCCGATGCCGGTCGAGATGGCAACGCAACAACGGTTGCGGCCAAATTGCCCGATAGTGTCGTGCAGAAAATCTTCGAAGAGGCAATCGACACATTCCCCGGCGATAATCGGGAATCAAAAATTGAAGATGCAGCCGGTCGCATGGGGCAACGCGCACAACTGTTGGTCAATGCGGTCCTGCGTGATCTGCCCAGCGATGCCGAGTCGGATGAAACTTCGACCAACGTCTTGCCTCGAATTTTGGCCGCTTATGCAGCGGATGAGCCACAAGCGTTCAACGAAGCGGTTGCGAATTATCACGCCGCTGTGGAGTCAATTTCTCCAGAACTTCCCGGCAAGGCAAAAGGGGATTTGGACGTTGAACGGACCGATTTCGAAGCGTACTTCAATCAGATGGCTCCGGATTATCACCTGCTGTTCCTTTACCTGTTCGCCGCGATTCTTTCGATGGGGGCCTGGTTGGGGTGGAGTCGGGTGCTCAACGCGAGTGCATTCTGGCTGATTGCGTTTACCTTCGTGCTGCACACACTGGCACTATGGGGGCGAATCTACATTTCCGGTCGCCCGCCGGTGACGAACTTGTACTCCTCGGCCATCTTTATCGGTTGGGGATGTGTCGCCCTGGGGTTGGTCTTCGAGTTGATTTGGAAAATCGGTATTGGGAACCTCGCTGCGGCTGTCGCGGGTTGCAGTACTTTGACGATTGCTCACCTGCTGACGACGGAAGTCCTCAACGAAGGTGGTGACACGATCAAAGTGTTGCAAGCCGTTCTCGATACTGGGTTCTGGCTGGCAACACACGTGGTGTGCATTACTCTTGGTTACTCCACGACTTACGTCGCCGGGTTGCTGGGGATTGTGTACGTCGTTCTCGGCATGTTCACGCCAAAGCTCACGCCGAAGATGGATCGCGAACTGACCCGCATGATCTACGGGACCGTGGCGTTTTCGATCTTCTTTAGTTTCGTCGGTACGGTGCTCGGCGGACTCTGGGCGGACGACAGTTGGGGCCGTTTCTGGGGATGGGACCCGAAAGAAAACGGGGCTCTGATCATCGTGCTTTGGAACGCATTGGTGCTCCATGCCCGGTGGGGTGGCATGGTGAAAGATCGTGGTCTCGCAGTGCTGGCGATTGCGGGGAACATTGCGGTCAGTTGGTCTTGGTTCGGCGTGAACCAACTCGGGAAGGGCCTGCACTCGTACGGCTTTACCGACGGCGTGATCAAAATGCTCTTTGCAGTGATCTTCGCTCATTTGCTGCTGATCATTGCCGGTTCCATTCCGAAGACCTTTTGGTGGAGTTTCGCCCCAGAGGACAAGAGTCAGGCGGCAGGAGGCCGGTAACACGTGTCAGGAGACAGGGTTCGGGCGACAGGAGTCAGTTTCAATCTGATTCCTGCCCCTGACTCTTGATCCCTGATTGCCGTCCCCTATTCCCGACCGGGCGTCTTCAACTATAATAGGCACCGCGCTGAAGGTCCGCATGGTGGGACCGACCAGAGCATTTCTTTCTTTGCGATTGCAAACGGACAGTTTATGGACCCGCAGTTCATTCGGAATTTTTCGATCATCGCCCACATCGACCACGGCAAAAGCACGTTGGCCGACCAATTCCTGCTGCAAACCGGGGCGATTACCGAACGGGAGTTCAAATCTCAACTGCTCGACGATTTAGACGTCGAACGCAGCCGGGGAATCACGGTGAAAGCTCGAACGGTCGCGTTGCGTTACAAGCACGAAGGGCAAGAGTACGAGCTGAACTTGATCGACACACCCGGGCACGTCGATTTTCACTATGAAGTGTCGCGAAGTCTCGCCGCTTGCGAAGGGGCGTTGTTGTTGGTCGATGCGTTTCAAGGCGTTCAAGCTCAAACCGTGGCGAATGCCTACGCAGCCATTGAAGCGGACCTCGAACTTGTGCCGGTCATCAACAAAATCGATTTGCCAGTGGTGCGAATCGACGAAGTGATGGAAGAAATCGAAACGGTTCTCGGTCTCGATCCGTTCGAATCGATCAAGTGCAGTGCTAAAACCGGGTTGGGTGTGCAAGACGTGCTCGGAGCGATCGTCAAACGCATTCCCCCGCCAAGTGGCAAACCCGAAGATCCGTTGCGGGCATTGGTGTTCGATAGCAAATACGACGGCTTCCGCGGTGTGATCACTTATGTGCGGGTGGTTGAAGGAACTGTCGAGGTCGGCCAAAAGATTCAATTCATGAAAGCCGGCACGGTGAATGAAGTGCTGGAACTCGGCCAATTCCGTCCGCATCTCACGCCCTGCAAGAAGCTCGGGCCGGGGCAAGTGGGCTACATTCTCACCGGTATCAAAGACCTTTCGACCGTGCATGTCGGCGATACGGTGTGTAATCCCGAACGCAAACCGGAAAAAGCGTTGCCCGGGTACCAAACGCCGCAGCAAATGGTGTTCTGCGGGATGTACCCGATCGACGCGACCGACTTCGAAAAACTTCGTGGCGAACTCCAAAAGCTGAGCATGAACGACGCCAGCTTTACGTTCCAACCGGAAACCAGTGACGCCCTTGGTTTCGGTTTTCGCTGCGGTTTTCTGGGGATGTTGCACATGGAGATCATCCAGCAACGGTTGGAGGGCGAGCAGAATATCGACCTCATCCAAACCGCCCCGAACGTGACCTATCGGATTCTCAATCAGCAGGATGAAGAGATTGAGATCGACAACCCGCAGGATGTGCCGGACGCGGGGCAAATCAAGGAGTTCCGCGAACCGATTGCCCGCGTGACGTTCATCATTCCCGAAGAAAATATTGGCGTGCTATTGGCCCTTTGCGAGGACCGTCGCGGGATTTACAAAAGTACGGAATACCTGGGCACAACCCGGGCACAGATCGTATATGAGTTGCCGTTGGCGGAAATTGTGTACGATATGTACGACAAACTCAAAAGTGCCACACGGGGCTATGGCACGATGGATTACGACATCATCGGCTACCGCGACGCCGATTTGGTGAAGATGGATATTCTCGTCAAAGGGGTCAAGGTCGATGCCCTGTCGACGATCGTGCACCGCTCGAACGCCGAAAAACGCGGTCGGTCATTGTGCAAACGCCTCAAGGAAGAAATCTCGAAACACATGTTCGAGATCCCACTGCAAGCCGCGATCGGCAGCCGAGTGATTGCCCGCGAAACGATTTCCGCCCTCCGCAAGAACGTGACGGCCAAATGTTACGGCGGGGACATCACCCGTAAACGCAAACTCTGGGCGAAACAGAAGGAAGGGAAAAAGCGGATGAAACAATTCGGCCAAGTCGAGATTCCGCAGAAAGCCTTCCTGTCTGTCCTCGATGCCGGGAAAGACGATTAAGTTTCTGCTGTCGAGTTTCGCGTGTGGTCAGTAAAATCGTTCACGGGAAAAATATTTCTGGGGATGATCTCCATTCATTCTCTGAAAACGCATTGTTCATGAATCGCCGGTATCCATCGGGGGTTCGACAGCTCATCTGAGAAATCCATGCAACAGCTTCCTATTCTCGATCAATCCCAGCCGACCCAGCCAACGCTCGTGGATGCCCCTGAAGTGTCCGATGCCAAGGGGCGTTATGCGTTTGTGAGTTTGGGGTGTCCGAAGAATTTGGTCGACAGCGAGAAGATGCTCGGCACATTGGCGGTCGAGGGGTATTCGCTCGTGTCGGAGCCAGAGGGGGCGGACTTTGTGATCGTCAACACCTGCGGCTTCATCGATAGCAGCCGGGAGGAATCGAAAGCCGTCATTCGGGAAATGCTCGATTTGAAACGAGCTGGGAAGACGAAGGGGGTCATCGTCGCCGGTTGCTTGCCCGAGCGGTTGGGAGCGGCCGGACTGCGAGACGAACTGCCGGAGATCGATCACGTCGTCGGTGTGTTCGGTCGCGATGAAATCAATCAGGTCGCGGATCGGTTGGTGCGGGATGTCGGGCAGACCGAACGACCGTCAGCCGAGGAAATGCGAGACGAACAACGCAACGTCTTCCGACCGGCTCCGATTCAAGCCCTCGACGATCGCGCTCGATTGCGAATTACGCCGAATCACTTTGCGTATCTGAAGATCAGCGAGGGTTGCGACCGGACGTGCACGTTCTGCTCGATTCCCAGCATGCGAGGCAAGCACGTCACGAAGCCGATCGAGATGGTCGTCGCGGAAGCCGAGGAGTTGGCAGCCGACGGGACCAAAGAACTCATTCTCGTCGCGCAAGACACGACGTATTACGGTTTGGATCTCTACGGCGAAGTGCGGCTCGTGCAGTTGTTGAAGGAGTTGGAAAAGGTCGAAGGCATCGAGTGGATTCGCCTGATGTACCTCTATCCAATTCACTTCACGGATGAGCTCATCGAGACGATCGCCGAATCCGAGAAGATCATTCCCTATCTCGATATGCCCCTTCAGCACATCAGCAGTCGTGTTTTGAAACGGATGCAGCGGCGGGTCAATCGAGAACAGACGATTGAACTGGTGACCAAACTCCGTGAGCGGATTCCGAATCTGGTGATGCGAACGACGTTCGTAGTGGGGTTCCCCGGTGAGACCGAAGAGGAGTTTCAGGAACTCAAGGATTTCGTGTACGAGTCTCGCTTTGAACGAATGGGGGTGTTCCCGTACTCGCTCGAACCCGGCACGCCTGCGGTCAAGTTGGATGGGCATCTGCCGGAGGAAGTCAAACAGGCCCGCGTGGACGAACTGATGGCATTGCAGCAGGACATTGCATTTGCCTTCGGAGATACGCTGCTCGAATACGAGTTGGATGTGCTCATCGATGAGGAACTCGAAGACGGTTTGTACGCTGGCCGCATTTACGCGGATGCGCCGGAGATTGACGGCACCGTGTTCGTACAAGGCGAAAATCTTCCAATTGGAGAATTCGTTCCGGTCGAGATTCTTGAGCGTCGCGGTTATGATTTGATTGGAGTGCCCATCAGCGAGGAGGCCGACGAGGACTGAGCACGACTTTCATACGGAATTGACGACGGTAGTTACAGGCCCATTCCGAACGTTTCGAGTTTCGGTATTGAGGATCAAAGATCGAGGATTGCGGTTTCATACTAGCGATGCTCCATCTTCCATCCTTAATTCCGAGTCGGCGTCGGGAATGGGAAGTCACTACCGATCATTTTCCCATGGCAGCATCGCTCTCGCACACATCGAGATTCGTCGGCAAGAAGATCGATTCAGAAAAGGCGCCGTGATGTCGACGACAGATCCCCAAATCAGCTCGGAAACGCAAACTCCGCGGATTGGTCCTTTGACCAGCGGAGCCCTCAACCTTCCCAATGCCATCACCATCAGTCGATTGGCGTTGTCGATTGTATTGTTCATTTTGATTGATATCGACGGTTGGTGGCGAACGGCGGCTGCGTTGTTCTTGTTCGCAGCCGCGACAGACTTCCTCGATGGTTGGGTCGCTCGGCGATATGGCTTGGTCACGACATTGGGCCGCATCTTGGATCCCTTTGTCGACAAGATCATCATCTGCGGATCGTTCGTGTTCTTGCTTGGTTTGGGTGTCGAACGAAGTGGCGTAAATGCGTGGATGGTGCTGATCGTCGTCGGCCGCGAAATGTTCATCACCAGTCTGCGTGGCTTCATGGAGCAGCATGGCATCGACTTCTCCGCGAGTTGGAGCGGTAAATTCAAAATGGCCGCCCAGTGCTTAGCCGTCACGGTGGTGTTGTTGGCCCTGAGTCCGGAAGTCGTTGCGGTTTGGTCATGGATGCCGACGTTCCGAGACGTATCGCTTTGGCTGGCGATTGGACTGACGGTTTACAGTGGTGTGATTTACGTCTTCCGAGCCGCTCAGATGCTCCGCAACCCAATGGGCTCGTAGGATTTCGAACGATGGGCTTTGATTTTGCCGAAAAACCGGCGAAATTCATTGAATCCGTAGAATCCTATCTTGACATTCTTATCAGTTTTCGGACGATGAAGCGCGCAAGTGCTGATATGGTGGCAGGTTCCACCATTTTCTTGTTTTCACTCTGAGAGGATGCACCCATGAAGATTTCCGATTTCCAGAACGAAGTTGCCCGCCGCGTCGACACCGACAAAACTCAAATTAGTGTTGCAGAAACAAAGCGGGTTCTTTCCGAAGCGTTCCTCGTTCTCGCCGGGTTGGACGCCGCCGACGCAATTGATACCGTCTCCAAAGGCATGGCCGGGGCCGCTAAAAAGCTGGCAAAGTAACCGCAGTCGGGGGTAGTTCGTCTCCGCTTCTTAGTGCGGCGTGGACACAAGCACGTTGACGACTTCAGTTGGCAGGGTAGAATGGGGCGATAGCCGAAACGTCGGTGTTCGCCTCTTGTTTTTTGACGATGCGAAATCGTCATCGATCAATCCGTCTGATCGGCTTTCCAGGCGACGCTGGTGTTGTTTGTCGAACCCGCGCCCCATCAAAGCCTTTTCAAGGCATTGGTCATGACTGCTGCCGTAAATTACGTTCGCCGATTGCGAATGGAATTAGATTTCTCTCAGCAGCCGCTCCCCGCGCCGATTCTACCGGAAGGGTACCGTTGGGTTCCGTGGACGTTCACCGCTCTCGAACGTCATGCAGCGGTGAAGTACCTGAGTTTTCGGGAAGAGTTCGATGCGAAGCTTTTTACGAGTTTCCAGTCGTACGCGAATTGTCATCGACTGATGCGGTGTATCTCTCGGCATGAGCGTTTCGCCCCCAAGGTCACTTGGCTTATCGCTCGAATTCCGTTCGACGCCTGGAGTACGAACCTCGACTGTGCAACGATTCAAGGGATCGTGAAGTCACGGTACTTGGGGGCCATTCAGAACGTGGGCGTGGTGCCGGAACATCGTGGATGCGGGCTTGGTCGGGCACTGGTGCTGAAGTGTTTGAATGGCTTCCGGTCACTGGGAATGCAACGTGTCATGCTCAATGTGACCGGTTCCAACGAGGCGGCGATTGACTTGTATCGCTCGCTGGGGTTTCGCGCGAAACGCACGTTCTATCATCCAACGTCTGACGAGATCGATCCACTCTCGTCGGAAGTTGGCACCGAAGAGCCGGTGTCTGTCGGGAACTCACACCGGCTGAGAAACGGCTCGACTTTAGCCAAATCTCTCCCATCTTGAGAGATTTGTCAATAAAGATTTTCCGAGTGATTTCGCGGAAACTCCTCTTGTTGCGAGTGGGGATTTTCAGTATTTCTGCCGGAACCGGACGTCTCGCGGGCGGGACTGCGATATGTTCGGGAACCCTTCAAGCGAATTGAGAAGGGCAGAAAACGGAGTTTGTTTTCGACGACAATTCGGCTTCGATCCAAGCACATCGTCGGAAATCGTTCGCTGCAACTCTCGACTCGATACCAATCTTGTAATTTCCGGTTGAAACCTGACAGCAAACACTTCGGTCTGTTTGATTCGGCGAGTCTTGCGAGCAATTGCAAGTCTGGTGACCCGCAGGAGGCGGTGTCACGGTTCGTTGAATAGACCAACGTTTGCATCGTATCGCACGACGGAATGGATGCACCATGAACAGCCGTTCGTTAGGCAAGGAACGCCGCGCGATGGTTCAGTTTGATTCGTACTCGGCACGGAACAAGTGGCGAGCGATTCGACGGATCGTCCTTGGGCTCAGTCTTGGAGCGTGTATCACCTCCCCGGTTTTGGGCCAATCTGGTTTTCCCGGTGGAGCGGCACCGAATGCCCCTGTGCCGACCAGCTTCGAAGAGCCGACTCGGCTCAGTTCGCCTCCAGTTTCCAGTTTCGATGCGAAACCGATCCGCACCAGCGACCTGCCGGATACCGGTGCGGAACTGGTCGACGTGCGTGTCGAAGGCAACGTCACGATTCCGGCGTCTGCCATCGCGAAGTACATCACGACTCGTGCCGGTCGTGCGGTCGACGAAGCCCAAATCCGCAAGGATGTGCGAGCCGTCTATGGCACGTCATGGTTCCTGAGTGTCGAACCGAGCCTGCGACAAACGGAAGAAGGTTTGGTGCTTGTGTTTCGTGTGGTGGAACGACCGATCGTTCGTCGCGTGGAATACAAGGGAAATGATCAAATCAAAACCAAGCACCTTGCGGTTCGCACGGGGATCGAACCGGGCAGCCCGTTCGATGTCGCCGCCAACCGTGAAGCGGCTCAGGTGTTAGAAGAGTATTACCGCAAGGAAAAAGGTTTTGCTTTTGCCACGGTGGAACTCGAAAAAGGCGGTTCTCGGCAAGATCGCGAAGTGGTCTTCAAGATCACGGAAGGTCCGAAAGTTGTCGTGACGAAGATCGGTTTCACCGGCAACGAAACCTTCCCCGATACGCTGCTCAAAACGAAAACTGTCAGCAAGACGGCGTTTCTCGGGTTGGTCGGTGGACAGTACGAGAAGGCGACGATTCCGCAAGATATCGCCGCCCTGAAACAGTATTACCACGGGCTGGGCTACTTCGACGTGAAGATCACGGAAGACGTGCAATTCGCCGATGGGAATTGGGTTCCTCTGCCCGGCGAGCGAGCACACGCCCATGTGAATTACATCATCGAAGAAGGCATTCGTTACCGCGTCAATCGAATTGATGTGTACGGTTCCGAAGTCATCCCCGAGCAGAACCACCGTGTCGACATGAAGTTGCAGGAAGGGGATTACTTCAATGCCCGATTCCTCGCTCAAGACATCAACACCATGCAGGATAAGTATGGTGAACTCGGTCGTGTGTACGCCAAGGTCAATGCGACACCGCGATTCCTCGAAGAACCGGGCGTGGTCGATTTGGTCTACGAGATCGATGAAGACATGGTCTATCGGATTCGGCGGGTCGATGTCGTCTTTCGAGGCGAGCATCCGCACACGAAGAAATCCGTGGTGCTCAACCGCGTGTTGACTCGTCCCGGCGAGTTGGCCAACGCACGAGACATTGAACTGAGTCGTAAACGTCTCGGCGGTGCCGGGTTGTTCGAACGCAGCGGCCCGACGGCTCCGAAGGTGAATATGCAGCGGGTCGAACCGGAACTCGAACGCGGTGCCAACATTCGTGGGCAAAGCCCCGACGGTGCTCCCGGTGCGTTCCGTCCTTTGCAGAATGTGCCGACGCCGCATGCGGGAGAGGCTCCAATTGTGAAGCCGATTTCGCAGCCGCAATCCCAATACCAACCGCAACTCGATCCGGCTCAGGCCATCGAATACCCGGATGTCTACACTGTTCTCCGTGCGAACGAACCGATGCCGGTCGCTCAAATGGATGACGACTTACTGATCTTCCGCGGTCAAAGTTTCGAACCTTTCATTCCGCCGTTGAATCCGCTGATCGAACAGAACCCGCAAGGGGACCCGCTCGACCCGGCACTCCGTCAACCGCGACAAGGTGAGTTGGACTTGCTCTACGAATTGACCGAAGCTCAAACCGGACGATTGATGTTCGGGGTGGGGGTCAACAGTTCGTCCGGGTTGGTTGGTTCGATTGTGCTCAGCGAACAGAACTTCGACTTGTTCCGTCCGCCGCGGAGTTTCCAAGACATCCTCGATGGCACCGCGTTCCGAGGTGGCGGACAACGCTTCCGCTTGGAAGCCGTGCCGGGGACCGAAGTCAGTCGGTACTTGGTGAGTTGGACCGATCCCTACATCTTCGATACGAATTACAGCCTGACCCTCAGCGGTTTCTACTACCAACGTTACTTCCAAGACTGGAGCGAACAACGCGAAGGTGGCCGGATCAACGTGGGTTACCAGTTCTCGCCGCAATGGTCTGCGTCGGCTGCGATTCGATTGGAGAACGTTGAACTTTACGATGCCGACTTGGTGTTGCTGCCAGGGAACGTGATTGCTCCGCAGCTTCTTGCCGATGCGGTGGGTGACAGTTTCCTGTCGACCGGGCGTGTGTCCGTTGTGCACGACACTCGTGATGCAGCGTTCTTGCCAGGTTCAGGACACCGGGCAGAACTGAGCTACGAACAAGCTTTCGGCGACTTCGACTATCCGCGAATCGAGGGTGAAGCTCGGCAATACTTTACGCTCCGTGAACGACCGGATGGCGGCGGACGGCATACTCTCGCCGTCGGTGGTCAGGTCGGTTGGACTGGCGATGATACGCCAATCTTTGAACGCTTCTTCGCTGGTGGTTTCCAAACCTTCCGTGGCTTCGATTTCCGCGGCGTCGGTCCGCAAGAAGTCGGCGTGCGACTCGGTGGTACGTGGATGGCGCTCGGGACCGTGGAATATCAGTTCCCGTTGCTTGCCAACGATATGCTGCAAGGTGTGGTGTTCTCCGACTTCGGGACCGTCGAAGACGACGTCGCCTTCGAAGACTTCCGGGCTTCGGTCGGTGCCGGTTTGCGAGTCTCCGTGCCCGCCTTGGGTCCGGTTCCGTTGGCCTTCGACTGGGCTGTGCCGATCGTCGATCAAGACACCGACGACCGTCAAATCTTCAGCTTCTACATCGGCGTCAACCGCTGATCGTTGCTGAGTCAGACATACCGAAATCTCTCACAAGCCGCCGGTTCCCACCGGCGGTTTTTTTATGCGTCAAGCGAGTTAGCTTGTGATATCGTGATCGGTATGAGCAATCGAAACAGACTAAGTTCCGCAGAAATCGAGCGAAGACTATCCGACGTCGAAGCCGTTACGGACGCCATGAACCGCAGTCTTGGCAAAGCGATGCGGGAGCACAAGTTGATGGGGCGGTCGGTGGTGAGTTATCGGGACGGGAAAGTCGTGCAGATTCCGCCGGAGGAAATTCCCGACTACGATGAAAACGGCGAACTCATCGAACCGAAGCCAAATCAAGATTCGTAGGGTGCGTGCAGCGAAGCGTGACGCACCGACTTAAACACGCTGTGTTTTTGCCACCGTTCATCGTCAACCTGCTTGGTGCGTTGCGTTTCTCTTCACGCACTCTGCGAGTTCACTCGAAAAATCGCGAAACGCGTTCTCGGAAGCCATCGAGCGGTGCGGGTAGCGTGAGTTCATCATCGGCGGTCAGGGTTTCGTTGCCTCGGTCGGTGTAGAATAGGCGGGCGGTTTGGTCTTCGGGATCAAGCACGACGACGCAATCCACGCCGGCTTGCAGATACTCAGTGACTTTCTCATGGATGTCCGGCCAACGGTCGCTCGGCGAACGCACTTCGAAGACGACATTCGGTGAGACCGTTGGGTACTGCACAATCTCGGCACCCTTCGGAATGCGGTCGTAACTGTGAAACATCACATCCGCCCCACGCACCGTATCGGGATCGCGTTCTGTGATGACGCCGGAGTCCGCACCAGCTACATGACCCACATCATGTTGGTCGACGAAATTCCAGAGCGATTGGCAAATTCGTGCGACGACTCGGCCATGTCGGTGTCCTGGCGGATTCATTGAAACAACCTCTCCCTGAATCAACTCACAGAATTCCGTCGACGGAATTGTTTCGAAAAACTCCTCGGCCGTGAGTAATTTTTGCTGGGTTGCCATGAACTTTTCTTTCGCGGAATGCGTTCACACGGGTGCGGGGAGGATCCGTTAGTCGCCGGGGAGCGGTTCGATGGTGACTCCCAACGGGAATTTGACCGGGATGGAGGCGTACAAGTCATCGCCAAAGTTGCGGATTTGATCGCGTTTCAACTCAGCGACTTCCATCGCTCCCGACCACACCATGGATTGACCGGCCGTGTCGATTTCGCGTGTCAGAGTGAACGCTTTTTCGATGTTATAACCGAAAACTTTTTGCAGACATTCAATCACGTATTCATAAGTGTGCAAGTCGTCGTCGTGCACGATGACGGCGTAAGGAGGTTGTCGCTTCGTGCGGTTTTTTGTGTCTTCCTGAGGCTTCTTTTTCGGTTCGGCTTTCGGGCGAACGATTGGTTCATCGATGACAGCCGTGTCGGCTTCGGAGGGAAACTCCGGCATGTGACTCTCTCTCCTATTTTCTGAGAACCCGGTGGGGCACCGAATTGTCTAAACCATATTCCGGTCTGTGGTAAAACGGAAAAGTCATGTTTTCCGGTCCGACCCAGACGGAAACCGTTGCGAACGAAATGGAGTTACTGTTGTTCAATACATCTATGATGATCGATCAACCGGCGTCATTGTCAAGAGGCGACCCACGAAGTTTCCCAATCCGCGATTTGACCCGCATTTTCCAGCGGGTGTATAATGACGCAACTCGGATTTAATGATGAAACTCACTCAAACGGTGTCCGCGATGGAACGAACATTACCTTTCCTGCGGAGTCTTGCGGCTGCGTTGTTCGCGGTTTGTCTATTGGCCGTGGGGGCGAATCGGTTGTTCGCGGATGATCCCCCGGCAAAACCCACGCTCGAGGACGCTACCGCTCCGCCAAGTAACGAAGCTGACACGCCTGACAGTGAAACACCCGGCCAAAAACTCGCGTTGTTTCTCAAGGTCCAAAGCCCATTGGGCGATGCTCAGTTTGCGCGAGTGCGGAACGCCGCTTTGAATTTGCAAAGCGAAGCCGAACGTCGTGGGCAGTCGGCCGTGTTGGTGCTGGAAATCACGCCGGGCACGAGTCCGTTCTACCAAGTTCAGGGACTGGCCAGATTCCTCACGTCTACCGAGATCTCCGCCGTCAATACTGTTGCCTGGATTCCGGAAGATGTCACCGGAAACAACGTTGTGCTCGCGTTGGGATGTCGCGAGATCATCATGCATCCCGATGCCGAACTGGGGGACATCGGGCGTGGTCAACCGCTCGATCGTGACGAGGAAAGCGACATCATCAGTCTAGTGCAGAAGGCACACAATCCGAAAGTCAACGAAGCCGTTGCTCGGAAAATGATTGATCCCTCGGTGAGTTTGCTCAAGGTGAAGTATCGCCAAACCAAAGACGGCCCCGAACAAACAGAAATCATCACCAACAACAGACTGCGAGTGCTGCAGGAGACGAAAGCCACGGTCGAACCACGCACGTTGCTCGACGCCGGGATGAAGGGCGTTTTTACGGGGAAGACGGCTCGTGATTGGGATGTCCTCGTCACGCAGACGGCAGAATCGCGATCCGAGTTGGCGGAACTGTATGAACTGCCTAAGTCGGCTCTTCGAGAGGTGGCTACATTAGGAGGCGAGTTGAAAGTTCGCCTGTTGCGGATTGACGGTGTTATCGATGGTCCGCAGGCGGCGTTCATCAAACGACAAGTGCAACGAGCGTTGGGGCAGGGGGCGAATCTGCTGATTTTCGAAGTCGATTCGCCTGGCGGTCGTTTGGATGCGATGCAGGAAATTGCTTACACGATTTCCGATCTCGATCCGGACACCGTCCGCACTGTTGCTTACGTGCCTCAAGATGCCATCAGTGCTGCCGCCGTGATTTCGCTGGCCTGTGATGAACTCTACATGGAGCCGCATGCAAAGATCGGTGATGCAGGGCCAATCGAAATGCGTCCGGGGGAAGCCTTCGAGCATGCCCCGGAAAAAATCGTGAGCTACATGCGAAAGCTAATGCAAGAACTTGCCGAGAAAAAGAACCGACCAGCGGCGATCATGAAATCGATGGTCGATCGAAATCTCGAAGTCTACGAAGTCACGAACCGCGACACGGGAGCGGTCTGGTTCATGACCGAAGATGAAATCCATGCCTCGAACGGCGAATGGATTCGCGGGGCGATCGTGCCGGAGTCGCGGAATGGTTTATTGCTGACCATCTTCGGAACCGAAGCTCACAAGTACAAATTGGCCGAACCGGCGGTGGCCGACGAAAGTGAACTCAAGGAACGCCTGGGAATCCCCGCCGATCAAAAACTGATTCCCATGAAGGAAACGTGGGTCGATTCGATGGTGTTCAACCTCAATAACCCTGCCTGGACCGGCACCCTGTTGACCTTGGCGATGGTCTGTTTGTTTATCGAATTGCACTTTATGACGGGCGTGATGGCGATCGGCTCGGCGTTGTTCTTTGCATTGTTCTTCTGGAGCAAGTACATGGGCGGAACCGCCGGTTGGTTGGAAGTGATCCTGTTCGCCTTCGGACTGATTCTGATGGCCCTTGAAATCTTTGTGATGCCAGGATTTGGTGTCTTCGGAATTTCCGGGGGGGTGTTGCTGTTGATGTCCGTCGTGATGGCCAGTCAAACCTTTGGGCACTCTGAACCAGGACGCGATATGGTTCTGCTCGCGCGGAACTTGACGACGGTGAGCCTCTCGATCGGTGCCGTGATATTGATTGCGGTGGTGCTGAATCGGTTCCTGCCACACATGCCGATCATGGGGGCGATGATTCTCACTCCGCCCGGAAGCACCGCAACTGCGGATGGGCCGCAATTACGTCCAGATTTGATCAACGATCCCCACGGAAGCGGCATGGTTGGTCTGACCGGTCGAGCACAAACCACGCTACGACCGGCCGGCAAAGCGCTCCTTGATGGGCGATTGGTCGATGTGGTTAGTGACGGTGGTTATATTGATACTGGTACCCCCATCGAAGTGGTACGCGTGGAAGGTAACCGCGTGATCGTTCGTGAGGCCTGATTAGGAGTGGCTTGGAAATGTATCCATCTTCCGCATTCTCCGAGGTTCCCTCGGAACAACCAAGAATCGAATCGCCGCCGACACACTTCGCCTGGATGGTCCGCCGAGTCGGCTCCGGCTTGGTCTTGGGATCAATCGCGGCCTTTGTGGCTTGCGGAATCTTCGAAGAAACCCCCTTGATCTTGGGCGTACTAGCAGCGGGCGTTGCGGGGGCATTTCTTCTCTGGAAGACCAATAACATCGAAGGCTACGTCGAGGAGATCGATCACTTTGAAATCGACTGGCATAAACTCGGCAAGAATTTGTCTGGGTTCGGTCGGTCGATTTGGTCATTTGGGAAGCGATCACTTCACCGAGTTTATCGGTTTGTGAGCCGTCTATGTTTTTCGGTGGTCATCGGATTGGGGAGCGGTCTGGCGATGCTGGGAGTGGCAGCAACCGACCAGCCAAACGACTGGCAAATCGAGGTTCTGGAGCGGACCGGTCCACCGATCGGCCAAGCAGCCCTGATCATGGGCGCCGTATTGCTGATTACCGCAACCACTTGGTTTTTACTCGGGTTGCGTAAAGCAGAACCATGACATTCTGCCGATCGAATCTAGGCATCAATCCGATTGGCGTTGCGGATCGGAAGTCACGGTGATTTCCTCTTCGGTTCCTTTTTTGTCGACAGAGACGCGGAGTTCTTTCCCGTAGTAGTTCCGTGTGAATTCCCGCCAAAAGTTTTTGAAGGCCAGTTCCTCGAGATAGATGTACGCAAAGATTTTGACAGTGAAAATCAACGCCACCACTGCCAACATCAACAAGAGCAAACTGAGCACCTCGCGGTGGTAAATAACGAACGCCATACCGCTGCCGACGGCTGCCGGGTGCATTGCCTGAGCCCACCGCATACAGGAAATCGATAACGCCACCGCTAACGCACATTGTACCGGGATCGGGAAAAAACGTTCATCGTTGCCGAGGTAGTCTCGAAGACCGAACAACAACATGCACACGAATGCCGCCAATGTGTAGGCAATTGTGATGGAACGGAGACTGTTGGTTTTCTGAAGTGGTGCAAAGACCACCGAAGCTGCCGACGAACCCAAACACGCGAAAAGCAGTAAGTCGTTCTGGTCGATTTCGAAATAGTTTTGCTCGACCGCCGCCACTGCCCACGCGACCAATCCGACCGCTGTTCCAGCGATGATGCCGTTGATCAAGCCGGACCGCCAGAAACTCTCCTTTTCAAGACGGAAGAATTCCTGTTCGACTTTCTCCGCCAGTTCCCGTAGTTGTCGTCCGTAAAGCACTCTCACGGAGAACACTCCTTGATGCTTGCTGGAATGAGCGACTCATTGTCTGGTGGCAATCATCCCGCTTTTCCAACTGAGATTCCAGAGCCGATCGCCGCTCCGACCGGACTATTCGAAGACTGTTTGTGAAGACGTCTTCACGAAAAGGATTGTGAGTTTCTTCGCGGCTAGCGATAATTGGTGCTCGCTGGATGAAATCTGAACTTTGCAGATGAAGAACTATGTGGATGCGTTCAATAATCGTAGGCGGTCTCGTTCTTGTCGGAATGTGTTGTGGTCTCGTCGGTTGCAGTGGAGGGGGGGACGACGAAACCGCTCAGCAAACTGCTCCGGTTCAACCACCACCTGCACCGCCCCGGGTGCCCACGGTGCCGTCCGTTCCCACGGTTCAAGCTCCTGCGAACAATTCGCCCCAACGGCCGGTGACTCCGAAAGAGGCCCCGCCACCGCCGCCGAATTCGTTCACGATTCTGGAAGATTCACCGCCCGGTCAAGATTTCCAGATTCTGCCAGAGACGGAGAATGCCAATCGCTTTCTCGCTGAGGTTCCCAAAGAGGGGTTTGATTCTCGCACGTTTTGGCCGGTGTTTCCTGAGGAACCGGAACCGGATCAGAAGTCTCAATTGAACCCGGCTTTGAAGATTCCGCCGACCATTGAGATCATCACTTCGGCCGGATTTAACCAAGATGGTTTGCCCTGGCGGATTCGTACGCAGATCGACGGCATGGAAATGGCCCTCGTGCCTGCCGGAGCATCGGTGTTGGGGACGAACGGAGGTGATGCAAATACTCAGCCGCAACTCGAAACGGAACTCGGCAACTTCTACATGGACGTGCACGAGGTCACGGTCGCTCAGTACGAACAATTCTACCAAGCGGCATCGAGAGCGGTCCGCGGTCGTAAGCCGGATGAAGCCGCCAACGAAAAAGACCCGGACGACCACCCCGCGTTGGGTATCGCTTGGCGAGATGCGGAAGCGTACGCGAACTGGTGCGGACAAGCTTTTGGCGGAAAGAAACTGCCAACTGAAGCTCAGTGGGAGAAAGCTGCCCGTGGCTCGAAGGGGTATCGTTATCCCTGGGGGAGTGAAAAACCATTCTGGTCTCGCTCGCGGAAGCCGGGGCAAGTCGATCCCGTGCAATCATTCCGTAACGATGTCAGCATCTACGGCATTCACGACTTAGCCGGCAACGCACGCGAGTGGTGTGCGGACTGGTATCGCGATGATGCCTTCCAACTGGCTGCGAAAGCAGATAGTTTGCCGCTGATCGACTGGACCGGTCCAAAATCCGCCCAACCCGACTTCCATCACGTCATCAAAGGGTCGGCCACCGATTGGACCGTCTGGCGTCGCGATCACGGTCGCTCGACGGATCAACTCCCAAATGTCGGTTTCCGTTGTGTCCTGCCGGTGAGCCTTCCCAAGACTCCCCCAAAACTGTAAATGTGCACATACCCCCGGCTGACTGTCAGTTCCATGCAACGATAAAACACGCAGACGGTTGATTGCCGCTCACAATTCCTATAATTGCCCTAGTTCGAGACTTTCGAGAAGGGAGTGCGGGTCCTGTGAGTGAGCGACAGCATGTGGTTGTGGTGGGTGGTGGGTTTGCCGGGCTGAATGTGGTGCGATCGCTCCGCAAGGCCGACGTCGATATCACTCTGCTCGATCGTCAGAATCACCACCTATTTCAACCCCTGTTGTATCAAGTGGCGACAGGTGGGTTGTCGCCGGCGAACATTGCGGCTCCGTTGCGAAGTGTCTTCCGTCGGCAGAAGAATTGTGAAGTGCTGCTCGCGGAAGTGACGGGGTTCGATGCGGAGAATCGCAAGGTTATTCTGAAAGACGGGGAGATCACTTACGACACGCTCGTGGTCGCAACCGGGGCAGAGTACAACTACTTTGGTCGCGATCGGTGGAAGAGTTTCGCACCGGGGTTGAAAAGTATTAAAGATGCTTTGGAAATTCGCCGTCGGATCTTGACCGCGTTCGAGCACGCCGAGCGGGAACTCAACCCTATCAAACGTAAACAGTGGTTGACGTTCGTGATCGTCGGAGCGGGGCCAACGGGGACGGAACTCGCCGGAACATTGGCCGAAATCGCTCGGCATACGCTGAAGTCCGAGTTTCGCCATATCGACCCCGCGGACGCACGGGTGATTCTCGTCGATGCCAGCCCGCGTGTGCTGTCGAACTACCCGGACAAACTTTCCGACCGGGCGGAGGCCGACTTGAAGAAACGTGACATTATCGTACGCACGAATGTCATGGTCACCGAGATCACGCCGACTTCCGTGACACTGAAAGTGAACGACGATGTCGAACAGATTGCGTGTCACACGATTATTTGGGCAGCGGGTGTGCAGGCGTCTCCGCTTGGGGAAAAACTCGCGGAGGCGACCGGAGCGGCGACAGATCGCAGTGGCCGACTGATTGTCGATTCAGAACTGCGGGTCCCGAATCATCCCGAGATTTTTGTCATCGGCGATTTAGCCCGCGTGGAAATGGAAGAAGGAAAGCCCTTGCCGGGGTTGGCACCAGTGGCGATCCAAGAAGGAAAATATGTTGCCGACACGATTCGACAAAGTTTGCGGGGCGCAAAACCATCGCCCTTCAAATACAAAGACCGCGGCACAATGGCCACGATCGGACGTGGTTCGGCAGTCGCAGACATCAGTGGCTGGAAGTTGACCGGTTTCTTCGCATGGATGATCTGGTTATTCATCCATCTCATGCAAATCGTGCAGTTTCAGAATCGTCTGCTGGTGCTGATTCAATGGGGATGGAACTACCTGACCTTCAACCGATCCGCCCGCTTGATCACCGGAGAAGCTCCCGATTGGGAAACGACACCCAGCTGCGGACCTGAGACAGAAACCGGTTCCAATCGACCGGCGGTTGTCGAGAATGCATCGTCGTGAGTGAACATCGGTTGGCGGCTGATCAAACAAAAAAAGCGGCCACCGAGAGAACTCGGCAGCCGCTTCTGGAGGACGACGGTTGGAAAGCCGTCGATCAGTTCGTTCAGCGGTCAATTATTTTTGGACGCCGAACAGGTCGTTCAGTTGATCCCGACGAGCGGTCGGTTGTTGCTCTTGAATCCGGCTTGGGAAGTAGTTTCCGGTCGCTGGTTTCGGAGGAGCGGACGGCAGCGGTTGAATGGTTTTCGCTCCGCTTTGGTTCGGGACAACAGCAACGTTGGTTACAGGCTTCTTAGCGGTCATGCCGACGTGAGCACGGGTGGTGCAAGCAGCACAGGAGCCGCAAGCGGTCTTCGTGCAGCCAGGGTCGGTGG
The DNA here is from genome assembly GCF_984380535.1 of Thalassoroseus sp. NCBI lineage: Bacteria > Pseudomonadati > Planctomycetota > Planctomycetia > Planctomycetales > Planctomycetaceae > Thalassoroseus > Thalassoroseus sp. The sequence goes on along the minus strand of NZ_CFHRBF010000023.1, from coordinate 59,940 downwards.
TGCAGCAAACTGGTTTGCTAACTCGCACAGGAGCACAAACGGTCGCGTTGCAAGGAGCGGCACAGGTTGGTTCTGGGCAGCAGCCTTTGTCTTTCTTGCTGAAGCAAGAGAAGAGACCTTTTTTCTCCGGTGTTGCACAGGTCGGTTCACAGACGGTGGCAGGAGCACACTCAGCAGGTGCACAGCCTTTGTCTTTCTTGCTGAAGCAAGAGAAGAGACCTTTTTTCTCCGGTGTTGCACAGGTCGGTTCACAGACGGTGGCAGGAGCACACTCAGCAGGTGCACAGCCTTTGTCTTTCTTGCTGAAGCAAGAGAAGAGACCTTTTTTCTCTGGCGTTGCACAGGTTGGTTCGCAGACGGAGGTAGGAGCACACCCGGCAGGTGCACAGCCTTTGTCGTCTTTCTTGCTGAAGCAAGAGAACAAACCACGTGGTTTCGGCGAACTTGCACATCCAGCAGGAGCACAAGCGGAATCACCGCAGACCGGTTTCGTGCTGCAAACGGTTTTCGGAGCACAAGCCGAGCTGGTTGTGCAGATCGGAGCGGGAGCAGCACAACCGCATTCAGCATCTTTCTTGAAGCAGTCGAACAGTCCTGCTTGAGACTGAGCGGCGAGTCCGACAACCATCAGACTCGCGACGCTAAAACAACGGATCCATCGCATGTTTCGTATCCTTCCCTTGGAATCGAAGCAGGTCTCTGCACAGACCGCACGCAGAAGCGAAGGTCGGCAGCCGCGCTGGGTGTGCCTTGGGTCGCGACTTTGCAGGCGGCCCTGCTTGGGCATCCCTTTCGGTGTCGGAAACTCACGGCCAGGCCGCTCTCCATTTTCCGACGTTCCACCGAAGGGTTGTTTCTCAGTTTTGGGTTGTCTCGTAGAAGCGGGTTCTGCGGGACTGGTGAGTGGTATCGGCGGCGACTCGAAACACCCTTGAACTTCTTAAGTTGCTAAATCCCAAAATAGTTACGTCAACTATTGTGCTGATTGTGACGCTTGGTCCGGTTAGGTAAATTATCCGGCCTCAAATCGGGGTCTCAGGCCGCTGAAACGCCGATTTCGCCGGATCTTGGAGAAGATACGCGAAGTTTCCGAATCGATCCGTGCGTTTCGAATATGCCGATCGATCCTTCCAGACGTCGAACCACACCGGATTCAGACCCGGTAGAACCCCTACGACAGCGCGAAAAAACCGGCTGTTGGTAGGTCCAACAGCCGGTCCAGGCATCAAAATGTGATGTCAATTCAGACAGTATTAAGACTGCGTGATCGTGGAATCGTCGTCATCAGAGTCGGAACTGGCTTCCTCCGAAGCAGATTCCGCTGCCTCTTCGACAGCTTCCGCCGGAGTTTCCGGAGTTTCTGCCGTTTCGGTCTCAGTTGCGGTTTCCGTTTCGGTTGCAGTTTCCGTTTCGGTTGCAGTTTCAGGCTGTTGTCCGCCAATCGGCATTTGGAACAACGGACCCGCTCCGCCACCGGTTCCACCCAAAAGTGGTTCGCTGGTCGCACGAGCCGCTTCCGGTTTGGCACCGGTTGCAGCGGCGGCTTCCTGTTCGATCTCTTCCAAGTCGCCTTCGAGTTTCCGGCTGAGACCGATCTTTCGGTCTTCGATGTCCACTCGGAGAATACGAACTTCGATTTCCTCGCCGACTTTGACCACTTCTTCAGCGTTCTCGATCTTGTCGTCCGAGAGTTCCGAGATGTGCAGCAAGCCTTCGAGTTCCGGCTCGAGTTGCACGAACACACCGAAGTTGGTGATCTTCGTGACTTCGCCTTTGACGATCGTACCCGGGCGGTATTTGTCCGGGATGGTGGTTTCCCAGGGATCGTTTTCGAGTTGCTTCATACCAAGAGCGATTCGCTTGCGGTCTTCGTCGACCGAAAGCACGATACAGCTGATCGCATCGCCTTTCTTGAGCATCTCGTTGGCATGGGAAATCTTGCGGGTGTGGGACATGTCGCTGACGTGCAGCAACCCGTCGACACCTTCTTCCAACTCCACAAACGCACCGTAGTTCGTAAGGTTCCGTACGGTCCCTTCGATTTTGGTGCCGGTGGGGTACTTCTCGGCGACATGATCCCAAGGGTTGGCTTGGGTTTGCTTCATACCGAGCGAGATTTCTTGCTTGTCGGTATTGATGCCCAGCACAACGACTTCGATTTCGTCGCCGATGCTGACCAATTCGCTCGGATGGTTGATCCGTTTGGTCCAAGACATTTCGGAAATGTGGACCAGACCTTCGATCCCGTCTTCCAACTTCACGAACGCCCCGTAGGTCATAATGTTGACCACTTCGCCGCGAACTTTCTCGCCAACCGGGTATTTCTCGGCGACGTTGTCCCAAGGGCTGGGCTGAAGTTGTTTCATACCGAGAGCGATCTTTTCGCGTTCCCGGTCGATGTTGAGGATCTTGACTTCGATTTGCTGATCGATCTTGACCTTCTCGGTTGGGTGACCGATTCGGCCCCAGCTCATGTCGGTAATGTGTAGCAAACCGTCGATACCGCCGAGGTCGACAAACGCACCGAAGTCGGCGATGTTCTTGACCACCCCTTTGCGGACGTCACCTTCCTCGATCTGGGAAAGCAACTCTTCTTTGGCAACACGGCGTCGGTCTTCGATGAGTTTCCGCCGGGAAACGACGATGTTCCGACGGCTTTCGTCGATCTTGAGAATCTGGCATTCGATATCTTTGCCGATGTAGTCGGCGATATCGCGGGGACGGCGGATGTCGACTTGGCTCGCGGGGAGGAAGACGTTCACGCCGATGTTGACCAGCAAACCGCCTTTGATCTTGCGAACGACGTTGCCGGTAACCACATCGCCTTCGTCGTGGGCGTTGATGACTTTTTCCCACTCACGAATGCGGTCGGCTTTCCGCTTCGAGAGCATGATCAGGCCGAAATCGTCTTCGACTTCTTCCAGCAGGACTTCGCAGGTGTCGCCGGGTTTGGGCGGTTCTGGGTCTTCCGACCACTCATCGAGCGGAACAATGCCTTCACTCTTGTAGCCGATGTCAATCAGGACATCGTCGCCTTCGATCCGAAGGACTTTCCCTTCCACGATGGAATTCACGTCGGGGGCGTCACCAACGAGTTCGTCGGTGTAGGGATTGTCCCCGATCTCCCCAAGAATGCTCTCGAGGTCATCGTCTTCAATTGCAAACTGCCGAATGAGATTCCGATCTACCATACCGCGATGTGTTCCGTTCCCGTCCAATCCGCAGGTGAAACCGCTAGAAACCGGCTTCCGGAGCGCTGCGAACCGTCAAGCGTTAGGACTGATCCCCCAATCATCGCTGTCTTCGAGAGAAGCGGCATGGATGAACAGTCAGCCTACCCCCAACCCGCCGACGCACCACATGGTTCGTCATTCCAAGCGGTTTGGTGGAATTCCGTCACTATAGTTGACAGAACCGAATCGGGCTAGGGAAGTTGGGCGGGTTTTTGGGGCTTTGGTAGTTGTCCGCTGTCAGTTACGGGAGGTTAGCCAGGAACCGATTCCGGTCATCCCACGAATTCCGGTTCTTCGACGCGGAGTTCTCGGAGGCGATCCAACGCCCGGTGAGTTAAAACGCGGACTCGTTCCTTACTCAAGCCGACAGTCTCGCCAACTTCCGTGAATGTTTGCGGTTCGGGGGCACTCAGACCGAAGCGGGACTTCAAAATGCACTGCTCGCGGTCGGAAAGGGTCGTCAGCATCTGCTTAGCCAATTGCCGGTGCGATGCCACACGACGTTCTTGTTCCGATGCCAGTGGACGATCTTCTGGTACGGTGTCGAACTGTTGTGAGTCGGCTTGGACTTGTCGACGAGCCAATCGGGACCGTCGTTTCCCATAGCGAAGATAGTGGTTCCGCAACGTATGGCCGGCATACGTGCTGAAACACAGGCCCCGCGAGACATCAAATAGTTCGACGGCTCGAATCAATGGCAAAGTGGCGTCGGCCACGAGTTCTTCTAACGTTTCTTCCGTCTCGGCGAACGGCTGAGCCATTGCGACCGCCAAGCGTAAGTTCGACTCCACAATCACATTACGGATGTCGTCGGCTTTCTCGAGATGCTCTGAATGTTCTCGATACCACTCATCATCACGGTGAGCGGGTCTGACGACATCTTCCATTCGCGCCGCTTGAAACTTCTCGAAGTTCATTCGACAGAACAGATCGTGCTCTAAGTCTTTGGAAAGTGGCGGTCGCTGACAGAGCTGGCTTAGCGCGACGGAGCGACCGTATCGGTGAGCTTGAGACGCGGGTGGTTCAGGAACAGGTAATAGCGCTGCAATTTGTTCCTTCGCATTTGTCTCATGAAACAACGCGTGATCAATAAACGAAGTCTTGATGTGACTTGGGTGTAGAGGCGACAACGAGATCATTTGTCAGGTTCCCTGTTGTTGCGGGATGACTCATATGCAGCAAAATTCAACGCTTTCAAACTTATGACCGTAATACTGGTCAACGATTAACACGTTTGGTCAATTTTCTGCCGCCAATACATATGCACTGTTTGATGTGAAGGACCAAGACCCATGTTTCGAGTGTGTTCTATGGCTGGGAACCGAAAGTTCGCACCACAAGACTTTGGTGTTTTCGATAGATACCCACAACAAATTGGTAATTTGCTAACGCACGCCGGTTAGTAAGAACACCGGATGACAAAAACTTTGATCAAGTTTCTTGATCTTGCATCACTATGGCGCGGTTCTTGCGAATAGAGCCGACCCAACAGGTTTTCGTACCTGCAGGCTACACGTACAGATTTAGAAGCCTGCATACGAACACGGATACAACGCTTCAGGAGAGCGAAACATATGTTGGGACTTTGGACGATTTCCGCCATGCTCGGTGGACTGATTGCAGTAGGCGGATGGGAGTCGTGGCGTCATCGCCGCAACTTAAAATCGATTCCAATCCGCATTCACGTCAATGGCACGCGAGGCAAGTCCAGCGTGACACGTTTAATCGTCGCTGCTTTACAGGAGGCCGGTATTCGCACGGTTGGCAAAACAACAGGCACTCTGCCACGTTTGCTACTTCCCGACGGTACGGAACAAGCGGTCGAGCGAGTTTCATCGGCTAATGTCATTGAACAACGTGGCATTGTGAATGCCGCCCGACAACACGGTGCCGAAGCGCTTGTGATCGAATGCATGGCCTTGCAACCACAACTTCAGTGGTTGTGTGAATGTAAACTGGTGAACGGCACGCATGGCGTGGTCACTAATGCTCGGGCAGACCACTTAGATGTAATGGGGCCGACTGAAGTCGACGTCGCGAAAGCGTTGGCAAATATGACGCCTTGCGGGGGCAAATTATTCACAGCGGAACGAAAACACTTGGGTGTGTTTGCACACGCCGCGGACGATCGTGGAAGTCTTTTGATACCGACAAAACTCGAAGATGTCGAAGCGGTCACTGATGAGGAAATGAGTCGCTTCCCGTATTCCGAACACAAGGAAAACGTTGCGTTAGTGTTGAGCCTGTGTAACGACCTCGGCATTGATCGTGAGACCGCACTTCGGGGAATGTGGAAGGTGCTTCGCGATCCCGGTGCAATGACGCTGCATGAAGTCGACTTCTTCGGCCGACGCATTGTGTTCTCGAACGCATTTGCTGCCAATGATCCGGCGTCGACCGAAACCGCCTGGGACACTTCGATTCAACGAGCCGGGCAGACGGAAACCAAAATTGCTTTGATCAATTGTCGTTCCGATCGTCCCGATCGCTCCTGGCAAATCGGTGAGGCTTGTCCGCATTGGCAAGCCGCTGACTATTACCTATTGACCGGTACCGGACGACACGTCTTCACTCGTGCCGCCGTCAAGAACGGTCTTGACCCACAACGCATTGTTGAAGTGGATGACAACGATATCTCTAAGATCTTTGAGACCATTGTGGAAGTCGGCGGAGAATCGACGGTTGTCGTCGGCATGGGGAATATCGGCAAGCACGGCTTAGAAATTGTGCAGTACTTCAAGAATCGAAGTGTGTTGCCATCGCAAGTACGTCGCAAGAAGAATCGTCGTCACCACATCAACCGCATTCAGCACATCGAGACAAGCTCGCAACCCAAACCGAAAACAAAACGCAACGGACATGGTGCCGAACGTGCGCGTGAGTTGGCTGTAGCGTCTCTGTCTACTGAGTCAGACCACTTCCTTGACGAGCAGGGCGAAGACTAGTTTTGGTCTCGGAATTACGGATTGTTGCTGCGATGCGAGACCGTTGTGATATCTGCATCGAAGTATGGAAACACATTAAACATTAAGACAGTCGTCAAGCCTGTTCAGGATCAGATATGTTAGATCTACTTAGTCTATCAATAGCCATTGGCTTAGTTGTCAGTTTGATATTTTCAGAAACACTCGGTCGCGGCGCCGGTGGGCTTGTCGTGCCGGGTTATGTCGCCTTTTATTTGACTCGGCCAACAGCAATCGCGGTCACAATACTCGCGGCTATTGTGACCTACGCTTTCGTGTATTGGCTTTCCCAAGTGTTAATCATTTACGGGCGTCGCCGCACAGTGCTGATGATTTTGACCGGCTTTGCATTAGGTATGATCTTGCGAACGAGTTTTCAGGCATTACTTGTGACGCCGGATCCTGCATTGACTGTGATTGGATATATCATTCCCGGCTTGCTAGCGATCTGGTTTGATCGACAAGGTATCTTCGACACACTCACAACAAGTCTAACAGCTGCGGCTATTGTTCGGCTAACACTTGTGCTAGTCGCGCCGACACAACTGATCGAAAACGAAGTTGCCATCGAAGAACGACGGGCGATGCTCGAACAAATTGCGACTGCCGAAGAATTGACGACTGATACCATGCCAGTGAAACGAAATCACTAGGCTCGTTGTAGCAGAAAAACAAGAGCCTTAGTGTGTTGGCAGTTTAAGTTCAGGTCTTGAATTCGCCTTGTCATAATCTTTCTAATAAAACTAGCGGACACGACCGCATAGGACGCCTCCGATGCAAAAGAGTTATTGGACCCATCCCAAATCCTCGAGAACTGTTGTGGTTCTGACGTTTCTATTAGCAACTGGCGGCGTTGCGGCAACGGAGTTAATCCGTGACGAGCCAACCGCCACACTGCAAACTCAAAAGGCGGCCGCTGCGAGTCTCGCCGCTGACATGATGCAAACAATCAAAGCCGAGCGTGAACGGTTAGGGGTTGAGATCGATCCTAAAGTCGACCCCGCCGAATCTGGTATCATTGGCTTGCCGTCTAGTATTGTGACAAGTAACAACGGTCACTTGCCCGCGAAGCAAACTTCGATCAATCCGAACTTTGCTGCTGTGCTGGTCGAAATGTTGACCGAAGCCGGAGTGAAAGAAGGTGATACGGTTGCCGTGGGATTGTCTGGGTCGTTTCCGGCCATGAATATCTGCACGTGTGCGGCTTTGGAAACGATGAAATGCAAACCGATCCTCATCGCCAGTGCTGCCGGTTCGCAGTGGGGAGCAAACTTGCCGGACCTGATGTGGGTCAATATGGAAAAGCTGTTACACGAGGAAGGTTTGATGTCATTCCGTTCCCAAGCCGTTTCGTTAGGTGGTCTCGATGACCAAGCGGCAGATATGACGGATGAAGGCGTGGCCGCCGTGCGGGAAGCCATCGATCGCAGCGGTGTGCCGTTTCTGGAAACAAATGGCTATGCCGACAGTTTGAAGAAGCGGTTGCGGCTATACAAGAAGTATGCGGGTGATGCTCCGATTGCAACTTATATCAACATTGGAGGAGGAACCGTCTCTGTAGGGACTTCGGCTTCCAAAAACCTCTTTCGACCAGGTTTGAACCGACGAGTCCCATCCGACATTCTACCGGTGGAATCGGTGATGAGTTTCTTTCTGAAGCAAGACACACCGGTGATTCATCTTTCGCATATCGAGACGTTGGCCACTCGCTATGGTCTTCCGTTGCAACCGCAAGTCACGCCCGATCCCACCGGAGAAGTGATCGAAGCCCCTCGAAGTTATAACGTTTGGATCGCAGCCGGGAGTCTTTTTATGATTGTATTCTCGATGTACGGTCCGGTTGTTGTGGCATGGAACCGAAACCGAATGACTGCGAAAACACCGACAACAAATCCGGAAACGGCCCGCCAAGCTGCCTGAACGTATGAGAGATAAAATAAGATGTTATCGAAAGTCCCTCTGGGAGTAACCCGGGGGGATTTTTTCGTTCGAACGGCGGAAATTCCAGCGACATCCAGGAATTTGCCGATGAAAGAGGGTTGTCCGTGCTGATAGCATGGATATGATGTCAGACTGCGATTCGCGCAGTTTTCATGGGAAATTCTTTGGAGTGTTCTACTCCATGACCGCAAATTTGGTCACGTCGACAGAACAATTTATCGAACTAGTTCGCACAAGCCGTCTTGTTGAAGCCGGCCGAATGGAGCGGTCTGAAGCGACGCTGCGCAAAGCGACCACCGCGAAAGAAGCAGCCATTGCGTTAGTCAACCACGGTTGGCTGACACGCTACCAGGCAGAACGACTGCTGTCGGGACGGGCTCGTGGATTTTTTATCGATAACTATGCCGTGCAGGATTTGCTCGGATTCGGTGGGATGGGGCGGATTTACATCGCCAAAGACACCGAGACCGGCGAAACTGTGGCCCTCAAGGTGTTGACGGAACGGCATGAAGTCGATTCCGGGATGCTCACGCGGTTGCAGATGGAAGCCGAAGCCGGGATGCGGCTCGATCATCCGAACGTGATTCGCACTTTGAAGACCGGCGATACCGGGGCCGTGTTCTATATGGTCATGGAATTCGTGCAGGGCATTAGTTTGTACGAAGTCCTCGCCACGGGTGGGCCATTGCCTTGGTCGCAGGCGAGTGACGTGATCGCTCAGGTTGCTCAGGGTTTGCACCATGCTCATCAGCATGCATTAGTACACCGCGATGTGAAACCGGCAAACATTCTGGTGACCGAAGACGGACGGGCGAAAATCCTCGACTTCGGTTTGGCCTTACTGACCGACGAGGAAGACGCCGAGTTCTCGCTGCAGATGATCTTTGGGCACGATTGCCTAGGGACCGCCGATTACATCGCTCCCGAACAGTCTCGGAACAGCAGCGTAGTCGATGCTCGTGCGGACGTGTATGGTTTGGGGTGCACGTTGTATTTTGCACTCTCCGGCAAACCCCCGTTTCCTGTCGAAGGTGTGCGAGCGAAACTCGAAGCTCAACGGAACGAAACACCGAAGTCGATCCGCGAACTTGTGCCCGATACCCCGCCCGCGCTCGCCGGGGTATTGGGCAAAATGATGGCCAAAGACCCGGCCGATCGCTTTCAAACCGCTGACGAAGCCGCCGTGGCATTGCAACGCTTCGCCAAACGGGAGCCGATCGCGATTCCCTTCCAGAAGGTGCTGGCCGCACGTTCGAAGGCCGTCCGACGAAAAGCGGCTGCTCACCGAGCACAGCAGGGCGGAAGTTCGACCGGAAGTTCGGTCACGGGCGGGCCAAGGTTCAGCGATTCCGTGATGGGAAGCTCGGTCATTAGTGCTCGGCAACCGGGGTCGACGAAACAGATGCACGAGGAGTTTGACACCTCCATCGAGCCGCGGCACCCGGCACCCCCGATCGACGAGTATGTCGAGGAAACAGCGACGAGTTCGCCAACCGTGGAGGAACCCGCGGACGGCCTCACCAAAACGATGCGAGCGGCCGGGCAGTCGTTGCCGATGTCGGTCGCGTTGTACCTTATTTCCGAAGGTGAGGAAGCTGGGATCGCCTTGGTGAATTCGCCGACGATTCTCGGACGCGATCGAAACTGTGATATCGTTTGGGATCACTCCGATATTTCGGGGAAGCACTGCGAATTCCGCTTCCAGAACGGTTTCTGGACCGTCACCGATCTCAAGAGCACCAATGGCATTGAAATCGATGGCGAGCAAGTTCACAGTCGCATGCTTCTCGCGGGAGAACGGTTGACGGTTGCCCAAATCTATCACTTTGATGTCAGCGATACCCCGTCCCGGGAACGCTCTCAGTCGTCTTGGGGGATGTGGTTGGGCATCGCAACAGCGGTTGCAACACTCGCCGGGGCCGTTTGGTGGTGGCTGAGTTCAGGCGGTTGATCGCTCCGGACATGTGGTATTTTCCACGCCTTTCGTATCACCTCTCCTTTTGGAAGAGGTCGATCCGTAGGATCGGGCGAAGGGAAAAACGGCCTCGAAGCGAGTCCGTGTCGAGCGTTGATCGGAAACCCTCTCCCGGCCACTTCGTGTCCGACCTCTCCCAGTGGGAGAGGTATTGAAGAGTCAATGCATCGGCATTCGGGTTTCAACTGGTTTTCATGACGGCCCAGAATAGGTTCCAGCCGTTGAACAGCGCGTGGAGAACAACGACGGCGAGGTAACTTCGTGTTTGCTGGAAGACCATGCCGAGAATCAGGGCCAATGGCAACAGCGGGATGGCATCCGGGAAGCCGTGCACCACGCTGAAAAGCACCGCGGTGGCAATCCAGGCTACTCGCGGACTCCACCAACGTTCGAGTGACGATTGCAAAATCACGCGGTACATGAGTTCTTCAACCATGGGAGCCGTCACCATGACCGCTAAGCCAATCCAGAGGATTGTCGTGCCATCGGCGTTGGTTTCGATCAGCCGCAATAATACGTGTTGATTCTCGGTGCTACGGAACGGAGCGGTGAGCATCAACGCAGCGTACACCGGCAGCAGGCTGGCAATCGCCCCCATGACACCTGTCAGAATTTGACGTCCCACGTTTTGTCGATGGATTCCCCAAGCCGCCCAACCATCAAAGTTGCCGGTGCAACGGAGCGTGACCAGCAACGCTACCCACTGAGTGAGCGAGAAATACACGAGCTGTTGCACACGATCGATGGTGACTTCCCCAGGACCCGACCGCTCGAAAATCGGCAACTGAGCCAACAACGATTGCCCCGCGAAGAACAGCACGATGGCCATTGCCCAACCGTTCGACGGTGAGGGAACATCGGGAACCGGTTGGTATTTCGGGCGTTGTCGATAAGAGACGATGAAGCCGAGACACATGCTCAAGCTCAACAACATCACCACGCCGATCCCGAATGCCAATGTCCAATGAATCGAATTCGGTTCAGGCATGAGGTTTTTTGCGTTTGCGGCGGATGAGGAATTGACTTGGTCTTCTTGTCTCCACGAGTGAGAACCCGCTACAGTGAGTCCCACCTCCGGGGTTGGCTGATGGTAAGAGACGGGGAACTGGCACGAAAGGGACCGGCATGAATGTGCTGGAAAAGATTGTTCAGCGGAAACGCGAAGAAATTGAAGCGGCTAAATCGAAACGTTCCCAGGCGGAGTTGCAAGCCGCCATTAAAGATGCGCCACCCGTGCGGGATTTCGTAGCCGCTCTTCGTCAACCGGGGCAAGTCTCGTTGATCGCAGAAGTCAAAAAAGCGTCGCCGTCCGCTGGGTTGATTCGGGCTGACTTCGACCCCGTTTCGATCGCCAAAATCTACGCCGATCACGGAGCCGCCTGTATCAGCGTGCTCACGGATGAATCGTTCTTCCAAGGGCATCTCGATTTTCTCCGTGATATTCGACGGGCTGTTTCCGTGCCGGTATTGCGGAAGGATTTTTTGCTCGATCCCTACCAAGTCGTGGAGGCCCGTGCCGCCGGTGCCGATGCGGTGTTGTTGATTGCGGAATGTCTGGACGATGCAACAATGGCTGAACTCTACGAAACCACCCGCGAGCTCGGGATGTCCGCATTGATCGAGTTGTACGAACCGGCGAACCTGGACCGCGTGTTGAAGTTGAACCCCGATTTGGTCGGCGTGAACAATCGGGACTTGAAGACTTTTGTGACGGATCTGAATCATTGTCTGAAGCTCCGCGAGCAAGTTCCGACGGAGACGGTCTTCGTCGGCGAAAGCGGCATTCGCACCCGGGACGATGTGGAGAGACTTCAAGAGGCGGGTGTCAACGCGATGCTCGTCGGCGAAACCTTGATGCGGCCAGACGATATTGGTGCGGAAGTCGATAAACTTTTGGGGCGTTAAGATTCTTGAAGCTCGTAGAGTGCGTTACGTACGATTTCGCATTGGTAGAGTGGAAAGTGTGGCATGTCCACGGCTTTGCGTGGACATGATTCGACATTTGAACCTTTCTGGCCCTTGCTCACCCCCAGCGGTGGGCATGCCACCCAACTTTTTTTCGACATCAATTGTTCAGTGAATTCGTCGACCACAGATGCGAAATCTGCATACGCTTCGCTGCACGCACCCTACAAAATCACTCGACACGGCTCGCAGAGCCGTGGCACCCTGACTGTGTACGATTTTTAGACCTCGCAGACCGGAACCGAAAAAATGTCCGTTGAACAGATTCTTGTGGTGCCGACGATGTTGTTTCACGAGATCGGTCACTTCCAAGGGTTCTTGCCGGCGACGTCTCCAGTGGCGGAGAAGTTGCGAACGACGTTGTTCGATCCCGCTCACACAAGTTTCCGGCCCCGACCGGAGATGGAACAGGACCCGAGTTTCAAGCAGCTCATTCCCTATTGCATCTTTCGACATGACGGGCGGATTTTCTCGTACACTCGTGGTTCCGCTCAGGGGGAATCGCGGTTGCATGCGAAGCGGTCGGTCGGGATCGGTGGGCACATTTCCAGTGATGATGACACCACTGACGACACACCCTACGAAGTCGGCATGCAACGCGAGATCGACGAAGAGGTTTATCTAGAAACAAGTTACCGACGTGAGTTCCTGGGCCTCATCAATGACGACGATAACGACGTCGGGCGGGTGCATTTGGGCGTTGTTCACGTGTTTGATCTGGATGAACCGCAAGTTCGACCCCGTGAAGAGTCGATACAAGAGACAGGTTTTGCCGATCTTAACGACCTGATTACCCATCGGGCCGCATTTGAAACGTGGTCACAATTTTGTCTGGATTACCTAGTCTCTCTGAATGGAATTTGAGAGCGACGCCAGGCGGGGGGTTCCAAATGACGCGTCGGGTCGAGACGTTGTTTGGGCATCGTATAGACAAAGGAGTGTCGACCTATGCAAGTTTCCTCTCGTGGGTGGTTGCTCGTCGGAGTGTTCGGCGTGTTCGCCTTCGCGGTGATCATTTTTAGTGAGCCGAACGTAACCGCTCAAACGGCCGCTAATACCGAATCAGCACGTCAGTGGACACACGACTCGCTCGGAAAAGCCCTGTCGGATTTAGGGCTGCGACCGACCGTGGATCGTCAACGATACGATTTTTCGTTCAAAGCGACATACCAAGACCAGGAATGGGAATTGACGATGTCCGCCGTTCTTAGCCAGAACGGCAAATCGTTGTGGCTCATTTCTTGGTTGGATGAACTGCCCAAGAATTCCGCCGACGTTCCCAAAACCGCGTTGCTGCGGTTGCTGGCGAACAACGATCGGCTTGGGAAGGGCAAATTCTTCGCCTACATCCCTGGCAACCGGCGTTTCGTGTTGCAACGGGTGATCGACAACCAAAACATGACGACGGCGACCCTTCGCGACGCGCTCAGCGATTTGGGCGGCAGTGTGGTCGAGACGTATCCCTACTGGGCCGTCACGAACTGGACGAAGGCTCAAGAAACCGCTGCCGATCAACCGCCACGTGAACTCCGTGACGCCTCCCGCGATACGCAATTCTCGCCGATCAGCCGGAACTAGAGGTCCGCGAAGAGCGATAGTCCGGGCAATCCGTTGACTCAACAACTACAAACCGTCGACCGCATTGGTCGGCGGTTTTTTATTGGTTGGTGACGAGTTGCGAGTGCGGGACTATCGAGTTGTCTCAACGACCCTGCTAAAATCGCCCGCGATGGCCCCCAGGAAAAGTTGATTCTCGAAACCGAAGACCACTCTCATGAATCCGCAGGATGACGCCCAAACGAAATTCGGCTTGGTGCAAGATATGTTGGCTGTGCCGGAGATTATCCGGAATTTTGACCTCACCGCGATGCGGGAAACGAGTGAACAAATCGCGAGTGTCGGCAAACTCTGGCTAACAGGTGAAGGTTCGAGCCGTCTGTTCCCGGGGAAAGGGGCGATCACGTCGGCTCTGAAACGTGGCACGAAATTGCAGTTGCAAACCGAAGCGGGACTGCAGTCACAAGAGTACCCGCTCGATGACTGGGCAGTGTTCGCGTTGTCGAACTCGGGGCGGACTGCGGAAGTGATCGGGTTGTTCGATCAACTGACGAAGAATGGCCATCAGCACCTTTACAGTTTGACGGCACTTGCGGATTCGAAGTTGGAATCGCTGGCCCGCACGGGATACGTCCTGAGTTGTGGCGAAGAACACGCCGTCGCTGCCACCAAAAGTGTGCTCGAACAGGCGTTATTCTTGAACGCATTGCTGGAACACATCGACGGGGTCGACACACTGGCGTCCAACTTGAACTCAATTGCGGATGCCGTTCAAACAGCCCTGACGACCTCGCTCGATGCATCGCTCGTCGAACGCATTGCGAACGCGCGGACGATTTACTGGGCCGGTCGCAGTGACGGCGTGACCGAAGAACTCACGCTGAAGACCAATGAAATCACCCGCAAGTCGGCCGACTTCCTCGAAGGCACTTATGCGGTGCATGGCATTGAAGAAGTGATGGATGCCGAGGACGTGGTGATCTGGGTTGATCCGCCGGAAATCGCCGAGGAGAAATTCGAAAAGGTTCTCGTCGAGGGAGTCGGTTTGACCGTGATCGCCATTGCGGACCGAGCGACCCGTTTCCCGACCATCACGATTCCCAAAGCCCCGGCGTACGCCGAGTTCGTGCAAATGGCCGCCGGTTGGAATGTGCTTGTCGAAGTCGGTTTGAAACTCGGCGTCGACATCGACAAACCGACTCGCGCCCGCAAAGTCGGCAACGAATTCAGCGGGTGATCCCAGCACGAACAATCTGAACACCGACGATCATCCCGTCAATCGGTTAGCGACTTGGCGGGATGAACCAGTGTCGCAATAGCATCGGGACCGGTGCGTCTGTTGCTTATTCAAGTGTTCATGGCATAATGAGAGCTTCAGTCAGTTGACTTTAAGTCATAGTCTGCATGTTCGTGTGGCTTGAGTAGGGTCTCGTGCGTAGAAAAGGAAGGCATTCATGGGTTGCGAGGTCGAGAACGTACGGAAACCCGAATCGGCTTCCAACTGTCGCGGTTTTACGATCGTCGAGCTGTTAGTTGTGATGGCCGTCATTTCGATTTTGCTGGCCTTATTGCTGCCGGCAGTTCAGCGGGCCCGTGAGAATGCCCGGGTCACTCAGTGTCGCAATAACCTCAAACAGATTGCGTTGGCAGCTCATAGTTTTCACAACGAATTTAATCGGTTGCCGCCGGGTTATCTGGGCCATCCTGATTTGCAGGAGCCCATCGGTTACGACCCCAACCATCCATTTATCTGCGTCCTTGCACACTTGCTCCCGCATCTCGAGCAAAGACCGGTCTACGCGTTGATCGATTCCAATCAGTTGAAGATCGGTGTTTATGGTGAACCGACCTGGTTTCGCGTCTCGGGAACCTGGACGGCTGCGCAAACGAGAATTCCTGTGTTCGAGTGTCCTTCAATCGATCTTTATGGCACGGAATTCGTCGCGTCCCGGAAGCATTGCTATCCGGGCACGGTGGAAGCTTACGTGTTTGAGCAGTCGCGTTTGGGGGCGATTGAACTGGGGCGAACTTCGTACGCCGGTAGCATGGGGTATCTTGGCGATGTGGCCGATCATGCTCGATACAAAGGTCCGTTTACGAATCGGTCGCAAACACAGTTTCAAGACTTTCGAGACGGTACCAGCAATACGATTCTTTTTGGTGAAGTCAATGGGCACATCGATCCGGCTACCAAGCAACGATGGATTACCGACGGCTGGATGGGAGCCGGCGTGATGCCGACCGGTTGGGGACTAGGCGGGCCTCCCGCTTGGTATCGTTTCGGCAGTATGCACTCCGGGATTGTGCAGTTTGCGATGGCCGACGGAAGCGTGACTTCGCTCTCGGAAAGCATCGACTTCAACACCTACACCTACCTCGCCGGCATGGTCGACGGCCAACGGATTTCCCAGTAAGTCAAGAGGGGCAACGACACGATGCGTTCTATTCTTGCGGGCATTTTGCTGTTGATCATGCTCGGTGGATGCAGTGATTCCCCAGCGAACCCCACGCCGCCGCCCAATCCCAGCGATACGACCGATGTCCAAGAACGAGACGGTGTGCAAACGGCACCAGCCCCACTACCACCACCTCCATAATTCTGAAAGTCATTGAGAACGTTGGTCTCGCTTGAGCATCACAGTGGCAGCGATATCTTGAATCAGACGTTCTTGCTCGACATTCCGCCGTCACGACGAACTTGACGCGAAATTACACCGTCTTTCAGTTCCATCACGACATCCCCTAAACGCTCCGCTTCGGTGGGGCTGTGAGTGATGTGCAGGGTGGTCACGCCGGTTGCGCGGGTGATGGATTGCAGCAGGTCACACAGGGTTTCGCGGGTGGTTTCATCGACCGCGCTGAGTGGTTCGTCGAGACAAATCACATCCGGGCGAAAGGCCAGTGCCCGTCCCAATGCGACACGCTGACGTTCGCCCCCACTGAGCCCATGCGGTGTGCGATCCAAGAGATACGTGATTCCCAGATGCTTCGCGAGTTCGTCGACGCGAGCTCGAATTGCCGACCGCGACCACTTGCGAATCGACAACGAAAACGCCAAGTGCTGAGCAACGGTAAGAGTCGCAAATAACGCCGCCTCCTGCGGGACAAAACCAATCCCACGCTGAGCCGGTGGAAGATAAGTCACGTCCCGATCGCCAAGCAAGATCCGCCCATCGTGAACCGATTTCAGTCCACAAATGGCTTCCAACAATGTCGTTTTTCCGCAGCCGGTTCCCCCCATCAGAATACCGTAATTGCCACGAGGGACTTCAAAGGAAATGTTCTCCAATAGAAAGTCACCCGCTTGAACTGTCAGGTTTTCGAGGCGAATCACAGCAACACTCATTCGAAGAAAAACGGCCATTCGTACGCATACGGCACGACTAGGCTATGGTAATCCTTCGTGGAGTGTCAATTAGTTTGCAGTCGCTTGATAGGGAACCCGTGGCGGAAAGAGTTCCTCATCGCCGTCAAAAAACTGTAAACCACGCAAGACCACTTGCCGACTCGGACCGGTTTGGAAGTACAACTGCCATTCGTCCGCTGTTGTCGGTTCAAAGGAGATTGTCTCGTCCACTGATTTCAGTTGAGTTTTGCTGACGTTCTTCACGCCGGATTTCGTTTTGGCATCAATGCGAACAGCCTGAGCAGCATGGCTTTTCCCACTATGTTGCGAATGGATGCCGACGCCGGTGAGTTGAATCGGCTTGGGAAACTTGACCGTCACTTCGACCATGCCAGTTGTAGCCGGTGTGGAATGCCACATCGTTTGCGGATTATAGGAGATGCCTGGTCCTTGACTGGCGTCGATCTGTCGACCGGCAACAATGTTCGCGACATGACTTCCGAAGGCTTCACCGGAAGTGGTCGTCACCTCGGGAGCATAATCCGGGTGACCAGGCAGTGTCATCGGGCCGAGTGTCACGATCTTGTCCGCCAGCGGAGAACCGGCCGGCCGATGTTTGTCGGGGTCGAATTCGAACCGCGGAAAGGCTCGGTCATTCAAAGCCAAGCCGCGATAGTCTTCGGCAATCAGGATGCCAGGGTCTCGACTGGGTTGGAAACCATTCGTGCGATGGGTGTTGTTATAGGACATCACCGAATGATTGGTTTTCATGTCGTAGCCATAGACGTCAACGTGCGGCAACCCGAACGAGTGGCCGATCTCGTGTTGTAACGTGGATTGGAAGTTCGGCATTCGCGTGAACGCAAACGTCGAAGCCACGATGATTCCACCGCCGGTGTTCAACCCGCCGTTCAACGGTCTGGCCCCGGCAACCGGCCAACGGTCATTCGAGTTCACGATCACCGCGAAGAAAATGTAGGGGCAGTTGAACCGGTTGACGTTGTAATGTTCTAGCAGTTCCGCAGCCCAATGACCGGCCGGTTCCCCTTTCTTCAATTGGCGATAGTGGGCGAGCGGGAACTTGGCTGCGACAATATCGGGTTGTGACTTCGCGATCTCGAAAGTTACTCCGCCGAGAAGCTCTTTGTACCGCTTTTGAGTCCATTCGAGATGCCGCATCAGCACGACGGCTTCGTCCCGTGTCGGTTGTCGTGTCCCACGCGGGACCAGAAACAACGGCAGCACGGCAACTCTCTCGGGCAACGAGAATTCTCCGGCCGCGGCGAAATTGACCGTGGGTCCCGCCGATCCCAAGAAAATGCCCGCTAGCAAAACAGCGAAAACACTCTTGCGGTAGAGAACACATCGCGGACGAAAACGGTCACTCGGAATGAAATGCATCGGACTGAGCCTCCCGATTCTGATGGGCTGAAGATCGTTTGATGTGAACAAAACGTACGTGTGATCGCAAGGCCAAGAGTTGAGAAACTTGTAAGCAACGCACGAGGACGAATCGTTAACGCAGTTCAATTCCAGCCGACGAGTAGGAGAAGACTCTGATAAGTCGTAGACTGAACTAGTGACCGTCCCCACATTCCAAGGGGATGTTGAACGATTCGTTGTCGAATTCGCGAAAGGTTGTCTGATGTTTCACCGTCCTGAAGAATTTCGTTCGCCGGGTGTGACTCGACGAGGCGTCATCAGTTCCGCCTTGGCAGCCGCTGGCGGCGCATGGGCGTTTTCCCAGAGTGCCACCGCCCAAGATGACGCGTCCGCCGGACCTGTCTCGAAGGAGAACGTCGGCAAGAAATACGCGATGAAGAAATCCATCAACCAGTGGGCGTTTCCTTATCCCGAGCGAATGAATCTGCGGGAATGTTTGCAACTAGCCAAGGATGCAGGCTTCGACGGCATCGAACTCAACTACGATCTCGAGAATGACCTATCGCCGAAATCCGGCACGAAGGATTACCATGCGATTCGGCGGATGGCGGAAGACATCGGTATTGCGATTAGCGGTGTGTGTTCGTTTCTGTTTTGGCCGTATCCCCTAACAAGCAACGATCCTACCGAACGCGCACGCGGCCGAGAACTTGCCGGTCTAATGACGCAAGCCGCTCACGATCTCGGCACCGATAATCTCCTCGTCGTCCCCGGTGCGGTCCACATGCCTTGGCGAAAAGATCACGACCCGACCCCCAACGACGTCTGCGACAAGCGCGCTCGTGAAGCGATCGGGCAACTCGTGAAACCGGCGGAGAAACTCGGGGTGCATCTCAACATCGAGAACATCTTCTTCAACGGCTATTTGATGACGCCGGGCGAGATGATCGATTTCGTGGATAGTTTCGACAGCGAGTTTGTCCGCGTGCACTTCGATACCGGCAACATCATGATGTTCCAGTTCCCCGAACATTGGATCGACATGCTCGGCGACCGCATTCAGAACGTGCATCTCAAAGAGTTCACAAAGAAGGGCACCGATTACTCCCTCGAATCCTTCCGCACCCTCCTCGACGGCACCACCAACTGGCCCGCCGTGCTAGACGCCTTCGACCGCACCGACTACGACGGCTATCTCACCTTCGAATACTTCCACCCCTTCATGCACTTCCCGGAGGTGCTAATCCACTCAACCTCCGCCGCGATGGATGTGATGCTCGGACGGAAAAGCGTGTATCAAACGTAGGTCAGGCTGTGCCTGACATCGGCATGTTGTAATGTTTGGTCAAGAGAAAACGATCTCGCCAAGAGTCGTCAGGCACAGCCTGACCTACTTTACTAGTCTCAGCTTTCATTGGAACTGAGCAGAGAAAGCTGGGTCATGACCCAGCCTACGTGACTGACCCCTTAAGGCAAACAAATGGGACACTGGTACAAATCATGCCAGCGATGTAACCAAGGTCGGCTTCTTATCATGCGGCGAGACGATGACGGCTCATTATATCTCCATTGCGAAGAGTGCGAATGGGCATGGCAACAGCCAAGTCAAATCAAAGAAATAGATGCTGGTACACTTGGGGTTGATTACGAAAGCCAACCGGCAAGCCTTGCCGATATAGAGACGGCAGGCTGGTCTGCTTACGCATTACACTATGACGAGTAGCGTTAAACTTTTGACTACTGCATCCCAAAACTGTAGGCTCTTTAGGAACCTCGCTCAGTATCACTCATCAGTCATGCAACCTTCACTGGCGTTTTTGATGTACTTGTAGCGTGTGCCGCGGGGTCGGGTGGCACGCCCAGAGTGTAGCGAAGCGGAGGGATGGGCGTGGCGATGTGTCGGGAGCGAAACGGGTTGTGTCAGGCACATCCTGACCTACTTTACTAGCGTTCGCTAGACCACTTCCGATCAACAGCTTTGCCTGCAAGACCTCGATGGACAGGAGTTGCAAAGATGTCGTGAATCACGAGGCCACACCACGCCCATCCCGTTGGTCTGAGCGTGCCACCCGACCCGGTGTGGATGTGATGCTCGGGCGGAAAAGCGTGTACCAATCGTAGGTCAGGCTGTGCCTAATGATATCCAATGATGCGTTTCTCGATAGAGGCTTTGCTCGATGATCTACAGTCTCCGTGAAATGTCTTTGCATGAAACGAAACGAATGATTCGATACTTTCTATCAGGAGCCCCGGAGTTTCTCGAAGGAATGGGTGTCGATCGCGAGAAGCTGCCATCTGAGCCGGATTGGTTTCAGAGCCTTGAAGCAGACGATTCCAAACCACTTTCGGATCGGGAGTTTTTCTACTTGGTTTGGCTTGCGAACGATGAACCAATTGGTCATTGCAATGTGAACAAAATTGACTTCGGCAATGAGGCATTCATGCACCTTCATATTTGGTCTGCGGAACACCGACAATGTGGTTGTGCCACCAAGCTCCTGCCAATTTCGATCATGACGTTCTTTGAGCGACTCGAACTTCAACGACTCTATTGCGAGCCATTTGCAATGAATCCAGGTCCGAATGAGATTCTACCCAAACTAGGGTTTCAGTTCGACAGATCCTACGAAACGACTCCAAGTGCAATCACCTTCCCCCAATTGGTCAATCGATGGCGGATCAATCGAAATGACGCCGAGCAAACATTTGTGTCATGACAGAGAGTGTTTCTGTGGGAGAGTAAAGTGAGTATCGTAGGCTAGGACAAGTCTCAGCGTTCACTTGATTTGAGCAGACCAAGCTGGGGCACGACCCAGCCTACTTGTAGGGGTCGGGTGGCACGCCTAGAGTGTCGCGAAGCGGAGGGATGGGCGTGGCGATGTGTCGGGAGCGAAACGGGTTGTGTCAGCACTCAACTGATTGCTTCGGTATCAGAACGGCTAATACGTCTTGTAGGTTCAGTGCCATAGGCCGAGCACTATGCCGAAAATGACGAACTGACTGATGTGATACCCACCATCGATAGCAAGAAGAACGAAACTTCTCTGAGCAAATTGATAGTTGATCCCGAAGCTTGTAGCCACAAAGCATAAGCCGACCAAAAAGCCGGACCTTACTGCTTCGGCCAAGTCAGGCGATGGGCCGAGGTAGACCGCGAAGCCTATGGCAGCGATCAGACTGAAGATGAAGCTCAGGCCAAAGACCTTAACAGGATGGCCAGGCTGCTTTGGGACGCCACTTTCACGAATCCAAGTCTTCTCGAACAACAGTTTCGAGTACCAAATGCCTCCAAGTAGGAAGCTTGAAGCTGCCGCCACGATTGCTGCAAAAAAGTTGATCTCTGGCACTGAGTTCTCCCGTGACGCCGGGTGCCCCCGTTTTGTTTGTCAGGCACAGCCTGACCGACTCTGTGAGTTATTTAGATTGGCAGATTGAACGGGGTTAGCTCGGCGGATTCGGTGTTGAAGATGGCAAACCGTCCTTCGCACAAAGCGCCGATGACGACGAAGTATCGCTCGCCATGCAGGGTGATTGGGGTCTCGCCGTTCCAATCCGTGATCTGATTCGGTGTTGCCAACAGCCATCGATGAAAATGACCGGCGAACATCACGTCGTTCGGCACCGCATTGAAGATTCGATCACGCTTGTCCTGTCGGTCCGGCACACCATCGAAGTACCAAAGATCCGACAGCTCTTCGGGGTTCAGCCAAGGCTCGATATGAGCGAAGTAACAACCCTCGTACTCTAACCGCGGTCGCAGCGATGTCATAAACTCCATCACATCGTCGCCGTACTTATCCCATCGATCATCCGACGGTTCAAAACATAAGCCGAAATCGTGGTTGCCCCAAACACCGATCACCCCGGCATCGGCCAGCAACCGGCAGGATTCTCGGATCTGTGTTCCTGTTTCGAAGATGTCACCGATGAAAATAATTTGATCGACCTGTTCAGCACGAAGACGATCAAGCGCTGTTTGCAACAGCTCGACCTCTTCGTGAATGTCGGTCAGCAACCCAAGTTTCACGATTGGCCCCCTCTGCGAAATAGCGTCATGACTCGCTTGCTAACATACCGTTATGGCTCCGCACTGTACATGACGACAGAAAGTCGTCGAAGAACGGTCGTGTCTGACTGATGCAGGGGCCAAGGTCAAATCAACTGGGGCAGGTACGTCTCGTCAATCTGTCTCAGTCTGACCGACTGCACTTGCCTTAGGTCTTGATTCGTGCCTTTTTGGCATGTCGGACGTCGTGCTCAGGCGAGAGCACGCAGACTGGCTTCCAAAGACGTCCTTTGACGCCGTTTGTTGGCCTTCACTGCCCAAAAAAGAGTAGGTCGTGCGGTGTAAATACGCATGTCGTGTTCGACGGTTATCAAAATTGGTAGACGATCAGAATTCTTTTGATCCGCAAATTGCCTGGGGAATAGAGTACTTCTATGTATGTTTTGTCCGAAAAATTCACGAAAAACTTTTAAAATGTTTGAAAAACAAATTGACTTCTGCCTATGATGCCCCGGACGGCACGCGGGTTGCTCTTTGGAGTGTCCAGTTTCTTCGAATCATTGTGACGTCATAAATCATTCAAAATCCATGGATTGATGAGGTCGTTTATTCTTTTATAACCCTGAAGGGGCGAAGTTGATGGCACACTTCTCGTTCGATGGCCAAGTTCTTGGCGATGTATTCACAAACACTCCAGCCCGTCGACAAAAATTAGTAGTTGTACTCAGGAGACATGGGTTCACCCTGATTGAACTGCTCGTCGTCATTGCGATTATCGCGATTCTTATCGCACTCTTGTTGCCAGCCGTGCAACAGGCTCGGGAAGCCGCCCGCCGGACGCAATGCCGGAACAACATGAAGCAAATTGCTCTTGCGGCTCACAACTTTCACGATGATTACAACCGATTTCCGCCGGGGTTCTTAGGGCCCCAGAATCCGACCGATACCATCGACAGTGGTGGAGCTCAACCTTACATCGCGACCTTGGCGTTTCTGCTCCCGCAGATGGAGCAAAACAATGCCTACGAACTCTTCGTCAAAGATCAGTTGAAGGTCGATGTGTACGGAGAACCCACTTGGTTTTCCTACGCGACCACCATTGATGCAGCCGGAACGCAGGTTCCCGGGTTTAAATGCCCCTCGGCTAACCCTGATGGACCTCAGACGTTTGCATCGCGAAAGCTGTATTACAGCACCGGGTCGAACTCAGCAACGATTTCACTACGGACATTCAGCCAATCGACGTTTACCGGTGCCGGTTTCGATGTTCCCGGCATGACGAACTACGCCAGCGTCGCCGGTTATATGGGCAATCTGCCGGGTTCCACGTATGAACGGTACAAAGGGATTTTCTTCAATCGATCCAAGACCCGCTTCCGGGACATCACGGACGGCACGAGCAGCACGTTTGCCTTCGGGGAAATCGCTGGACACTTTTCGGGCACTCAGCACCAATATTCCGATAGTTGGATTGGTGGCTCGAACATGGTGACTGCATGGGGACTCGATGGCGGTCCACGATGGCACTCATTCGGTAGTATGCACCCGGGCATTGTCCATTTCGCGATGGCTGACGGTTCGGTGAAGGGCATCAGCGAAAACATTGACTTCAGTACGTTCGTCTATCTCAGTGGTATGAGTGATGGTCGCGTTGTTAGCGATTACTAAAGCAAGCGACTTTGAATTGTCGGGGTGTCTGTCTCGTAGAGTTCGGAATTCGTAGGCTTCGTTCTGTCCTGAATGGACATCGAAGACTGTCAAACGGTCTAGTCAGCGGGAGACCTTGAGATGCGAAGATTGTTGCTGGGATTCGTAGTGGCTTTGCCGCTGCTCGGATCGTTGGGCTGCGGCGGTGGGGACGATGACAAAGAGTCCACCACGACACCACCCGCGACCAACGCCGATGGCGGAATGAGTACCGACGGCGGCAGTTCCGAGACGGCACCCCCACCACCTCCACCACCTCCATAGACAGCATGATCAAAAGAAAGGCCCACCGGTTCCAACCGATGGGCCTTTTACTTTTCTTTCGGGCCGTTTTTCTTACGGGCTGATTGCCACGCCGATTCAAAAATGACTCACCGGTCACGCAGCCTTCGCTAGCGTTTTCGATGGACTTGTCGAGTCTCGTTCATCAGGCATAGACTATCTACTTCACTAGACCGTATTACGGTCTTCTGTGTCCGTGAAAGACGCTGAAAAGCCTTTGTATTTCGGTCTCCACGAGACAGAAACCGTCACGATCAAAAGTAGACTGCTCTAGGGCAAGTCCTAGCGTTCACTGAATTGAGCAAAGAAATCTGGGTCATGGCCCAGCCTACGTGACTTTGCGCTCGCAAACGGAATTTGGCCAAGTTCGCGAGCGTGTTCGGGAGTTGGTGTTGCAAATGCTGGACACTTACCTGATTTCTAATCCCACTACGAGGAGTCTGTTGCGTGACTCGATTCGCAAATTTCCACTAGTCCACGCAAGCCTCTTTGAATTCGGGGAGGAATTCTATTGGCTTGCTCGTCGCAATGGGGATCGTGTGTTGTTAACGAAGTTGGTGGGATTGATCTCACTGGACGATTCCGGCTCCGGAAGTGGCGGTTGTTGGAATTTCTTGCTCTCAGACTTGTATGTTTCGGCTGAACAATTTGGTTGGAATCAAACAGAAATTGATCATGTGCTTGGTCAAATTGCGTTGATTTCCAATTCTGCCGTTTCTGATTCTGGCGGTGACGAATCGACTTCAACATTTTTGTCTGAGTACTCGCCTTGACGGTTGCGTTTCTGACGTGGATTCGGTTGCTGCTCCTGTTTGAGGTTGGGTCAGTCAGATGGTGATTTCCAGCTGGGAATAGAGTGTCCACAGTGCTCAAATCGTTGACGGTCACACGGAAGCACAGAAAGCGTGTATTAACCCCACTTATCCATGACAGCAAGCTATTTGATACAAAAACTAGAAGTTGAGCCGCTGTCCGAGGGCGACCTTGAGGTGCTATTCGAGACGGTTGTTGAAAGTCTAGGATCAACGATTGGTCTCAAACTGGGCTTTGATGTTCAGGAAAACTCATCCGTTGGATTTGCAAGATGTATTGCCTACGAGCTTGAGCCGACAATGGGAAAAGCGGCCATTCAGGTCATGTCGTTCATCGGAATTTTTACTAATGCAGATTGCCCCATAATTGCCGATGTCCTCCTTTTCAGCCAAGGAAGTCGTCTTTGTCGTAGCGGTGCCCGTACTGGCGAATTCATGCGTTTCGTTGCCTCAAAGTCTGCCCCAACAACTTGGACATCGGAAGGTTGGCTGGGCGACGAACACGGACAGTACGAACAGTACCTTCGGCCCCTAGAGTGATGCTTCATCTCCACCATTTTCTCTAATGAAGGTGTTATGAACTGGGAGCATAACTTCCCTCTCTCAGGACACAGAAGGTAGAATATGCTGTACCCTAAACTGTCTACTACGATGAGAAGCGAATAAACTTCGAAATGGCAAAGATTCTTCTCGGGCTGGGTGGCACTGGCGACAGTTGTTTGTTGGGGTGCCACTGGCTTTGCCAGTGCCGTTGGGGGGTCAGTCGAGGAAGCTGGGTGGAGGGCCGTGGATCAACGGAAGATCGGGGGCTTGTTGTTTGGAGGGTTCACCCAGATAATAACGAGCCGACGACCATTTCCATGCGATAGCCCGTCGGCACAATCCTCGACGTGGGGGATTCTCGTGAATGTAGTCGATCGCATGTCGAATCGCCTCTTGTGAGAACAGATTGCGGTCGTAGCCGGCCCCCTCTTGCCAGAATCGAAAGCAGGTTTTTCCGGGTCGTTCTCGAACGGTCAATTGCTCGAGCAGTTCCGAGCCACTCTGAATTAAGATGTCCTTGATCGACTTTGAAAATGGCTGCTTGATCCGGGCGAGATACTTTCCGAATTCTGGTCTGTCATCAAGTGGAACGGTCAAGAGATGAACGTGTTCGGGCATGAACACGAATGCGACGAGTTCAAACCGGAACTGTTCATTGGCCGCATCCAAGTTCCGAGCCAGCTTCTGCCGCCAATCGTCGTTCGTCAGCAGCGGCTTTCGCCGAAAGGTGGAAAACGTAAATTCATGCCAATGCCCGGGTTCGTGGATATGTCGGATTGTCTTTCGATGGGGCATCGCCGACTCTCGATTGATGACCAGACAATTCCCATCGTCTCAAAGCACTGGCAAAGCCAGTGGCACCCTTAGATCTCAATTCGACAGTGCCGCCCTGCCGCTACAACTCCAGAAGAACTTTTGGGGTTAGTTGCAATGTGGGAAACTCGGGGCGACAACTGGAAAACAAAGGCAGACGAGCCAAGCATCTTTGATGAACTATATCCATCATCCATCACATATGATTTAGAGGGAAATGTCATTGAGATTGGTGATGAGGAAGTGGGAAACCTTAACATCTTAGGCTGGGACGAGTCCCAGCATTCACGAGAACTGAGCAGAGAAAGCTGGGTCATGACCCAGCCTACGTGACTACGTGACTCAAATTCAGCCGGTTTTTACGGGGTTTCTCGAAGAAGAGCACGTCGCAACTCATCTTGGGCTAGGTAGAACTCACACTCAATAAGCGCTGCAGAATGGGCAGTGGCACGCTGCAAACTGTCCAAGAAGTGTTGCTGCGTATCGTGTTCCAGCAACTGCATAGAAATGTAGAATTCGACTTGGCAGAGTTCCCGCTCTCGTAACACTGGTGCAGTCGAAGCCAGGCTGCGAAGAGAATCGGCATCGATCTGTTGTAATAACAGCCGTCCGATTGGGCCTGGCCAATTCCGACTCCGGCGGCTCTTCAGGAGCTTCTTCAATAGATGATTTGCGGACTTCTGGAGTGACACATTCCTCAGTCTTTTGCCAGCAAACCACAATAGAGATGCCGACTGCACACCGCCCGCCCCATCTGTGTACTGAATCTCCTTGCGTTCCAGCATATCGACGGCTTTCTTCCAGCACTTCACCGCATCTGTTTCATGGCCAGAGAGCCAATGGACGACTCCGAGACTTTTAAGGTTTGCGTCGGTTTGGGACTTGTCAATTTCTTCTGCCGATTCAAAATCTGCCAGCGCAAGATCCAGCTGACCCAGGTTCAGATGGGCGATGGCTCGATTCCGAAATGAAAAGGCGGTTCGCGTCTCAGTCAGTTGTTGTGTGTACGCGTCGACGGCGTCAGCAAAACGGCCTTCCTTAATCAGTTGCCACGGATCCATGAGATACCAGTAAGCGTGTAACACGTGTTTCTGGCGAATGATTCTGAAAACGATTCGCCAAGTGCCATGCTCACACACCACTATGAGCATGGCACTGAATTCTGACTGAGCGTTATTCGTCGGTCACGCAGCCTTCGCTGGCGCTTTTGACGTTTTTGATGTACTTGTAGAGTGTGCCGCGGGTGAATTTGTAGGGCGGGGCTTGCCAGTTGTCTTTGCGGGTTTGGAGTTCGGCGTCACTAAGATCGACGGTGATTTGGTTGGTCTCGGCGTCGATGGTGACGGTGTCGCCATTTTCCACCAAGGCAAGCGGTCCGCCTTCCTGGGCTTCCGGTGTAATGTGGCCGACGATAAACCCGTGACTGCCGCCGCTGAATCGGCCGTCGGTCAGCAACGCGACATCGTTGCCCAAACCAGCACCGACGATGGCCGAGGTTGGTGTGAGCATCTCCGGCATCCCGGGGCCGCCTTTTGGTCCTTCGTACCGAATGATAACGACGTCGCCCTTTTGAATTTCATTGTTGGCCAAGCCGGCGAGCATGTCTTCTTCGGAATCGTACACGCGGGCCGGTCCGCTGAATTGCAGACCTTCCTTGCCGGTGATTTTTGCAACCGCACCTTCAGGAGCCAGGTTGCCACGGAGAATCCGCAGGTGACCGGTTTTCTTGATCGGTCGGTCGACATCGTGCACGATATCTTGGCCGTCTTGTAAGCTCGGCACATCAGCCAAGTTCTCGGCGAGCGTTTTTCCGGTGACGGTTAGGCAATCGCCGTCGATCAAACCTTGTTCGAGCAAATACTTCAGTACCGCCGGTGTGCCTCCGATTGCGTGGAGGTCTTCCATCACGTATTTGCCACTCGGTTTCAGGTCGGCCAAATACGGGACGCGATCGCTCACAGCCTGGAAGTCATCAATCGTCAATGGGACATCAACGGAGCGAGCCATTGCGATCAGGTGCAATACCGCATTCGTGGACCCGCCCAGCGCCATGATGATGACCATCGCGTTTTCGAAGGCGGTGCGAGTCATAATGTCTCGCGGTTTGATGTCTTGTTCGAGCAGATGCCGGATCGCAGCGGCGGAACGACGACATTCATCGATTTTGGCGGGGTCTTCGGCGGGAATCGAGGAACTGTAAGGCAAACTCAGGCCGAGGGTTTCAATCGCGGACGCCATCGTATTGGCGGTGTACATCCCGCCACATGCGCCGGCTCCGGGACAAGAATTCTTGACGATTTCCTTGCGTTCTTCGTCGCTGATTGTCTTCGCGAGGTATTGCCCATAGGACTGAAACGCGGAAACGATATCGAGTTTGTCGTACTTTGCCGTACAACCGGCTTTGATCGTGCCGCCGTAGATCATCAACGCGGGACGATTCAGACGACCCATGGCCATCACACAGCCGGGCATGTTTTTGTCGCAACCGGGTAGGGTGATGAGGGCATCGTACCATTGGGCTCCCATAATGGTTTCGATGGAGTCGGCAATGAGGTCCCGCGACTGCAGCGAGTAACTCATGCCGTCGGTGCCCATCGAGATGCCGTCCGACACTCCCACGGTATTGAACCGCATGCCGACTAGGTCTTGGTCCCGCATGCCTTCTTTCACGGCCATTGCGAGATCGAGCAGGTGCATGTTGCAGGTGTTGCCTTCGTACCACACGCTGCCGATGCCGACCTGGGGCTTGTTCATGTCCTCTTCGGTCATACCCGTGCCATAGAGCATCGCTTGCGAAGCCCCTTGGGAGGGCGGCTGCGTGATGTTTCGGCTGTACTTGTTGAGTTGCTGGTCGGTGGTGGTGGGATTGGTCATTTCGAGAGCCTACTTGGTGCTTGCAAACGTTTTCTGCGTCGGCTGGGTCGCGACCCAACCCTGGATTTGTCGATGTGTTGGCAAGTTGCTGGGACTTGTCCGAGCAACAGTTAAATGTGATCTGCCGGTTGTTTGTGCTCAGTGTAATCATCCCGCAGGATGGAAACCACACTGGACGGGTTCGCGTTATTTTCTCTGTAATCCGCAAGGTTTGCCTGATCGTTGTGATTGGCACAATAGTCAACGGACGCACAATCGTCGTCTGAATGTCGTGCGTTGGGCCGTTCGTACCGAATCGAATGGTTCACGCGGACCGATTGTTCCGATCCTGATTCCGGAAACGCATTTTCAACCTGTGACGATTGAGCGTCTGAGATGGACCAACGGAGTGGCTTCGGTCCCAGGCTTCAGACGTGATTCGCCGGAATCAAGGAATATCACGGATGGTTTTTCCTCGTTTGAAAGCGAGACCGGCGTGGCTGCCATTGCTGGTTCTCGTCATGCTCAGCGGATGTAAAACGGGACAGAAGTTGAGTTTGTGCTCATTCAGCAAACCTGCCAAATCGTCTTGCACAACGACGTGCACGTCAAAACCCAAAGTCGAGAAATCGACTAGCTGCGCTCCCGTGGAAAAATGGGGAGGTTGTGGCTCGAAATCGAACGTCGTCTGTCAGAAGAAAGCCGCCTGTGGACCCAAAGTGACCTGCACGACGACCGCTTGCGTTCCGGCGAAGGTGGGCTGTACCTCGAAAACCTCGTGTGCAGCGACGTGCGTTCCTGTTACGAATTACGTGCGACCCCAAGTTCAGCCGAAGTCGCACACCGAAGTGATTCCGATGATTGTGCCGAAGACGGATCCCCATCAATCGAAACCAACCCCGGTTGCGGAACCGTTCCAGCCTGTCATTGAACAACCCAACAAACAAGCAAAGCCGAAGACACCGGCAGTGGCAGTTCCCAAAAAGCCCGAGGCGACCGAGAATTACGACGGTGCAGACGCGCCGCCGTTCCCGATGAACCCCGCAATCCCCCCAGTTCCGCCGCAACCCACCACAATGAGACTACAGGTTCCTGCCCGAACCGCTTCAAACACTTCTCCGTTCCGGCCGGTCATCATCCCCGGTGGCCAATCGATCGAAGTGCCCGTTGCGATTCCTGAACCAGTGGCAATCGACGACAGCAACCCGTTCGACGAACTTTCGCCAGCGACCATCAGCCAAACCCAACCGGTCGCCGCTCCGAAGAACAACCTGTCATCAGCATGGGCTGACGCCGTCGGTTTGGAAGATGATAGCCAAATTCGGGAAACGCCGATTCTTACAAAGTCCGTTCCCGATTTCCGTCGCGGCGAAAATCAACCGCAAATTGCCACTCCCGACGGTTGGCGGTCCGCCCCCGCTCGAGTCGTGGAAAACATCGAAGAGATTCCCGAACGGAACTAGACCAGAACTGGGATGAACAGAGACACGGCCCTACGAGCTATGGCTCGTGAAGATAGACGCCACCCAATCAAGTCTTTGACAACACCCTCGACGATCACGTCGGGGGTGTTTTTACTTATGGTGACGGCTATCGAATCTCGGCGAGTAGCCCTTCGGTGGCGTCGAGTTCCGCACTCAAACCGGCAACCAAGTCGGGCTGTTCACCCGGCAACACGTCCCAAGTGTAGGTTTCGACTTCCAAATCCGGTGCGTAGGAAAGACGATTCACCGCTGCCAACGCCGTCGGCAAAACGTGTCGCGTAGTCCCCAACGGACCGACACTTTCCGCATTGACCGGCACATGGTAATGGACTCGCCAGGCTTCCGCGTCAGCGAATTCACTCGGCGGCGACTGCACGAAATCAGCGTTCAAATCCACAACTTGCACGATCTCACTGTTCGGACGTCGACCCATCGTTTGATGCAAATACCGCGGCTCCACAAACCGCTCCAAAGCAGCAACCGCATCCGGATTTTCGCCAGGCTTCGGGATGTCAATCGCACAGGTGATATGGACTTTCACAATGCGGATATCATGCTCCGCAAGTTTCGCGATCGACGCTGCGATGTCTTCGAACTCAACCGCTTGATGACACACGTCGTAACACACCCCCAGATGCCGATTGACCAACTCCAACAGATTGCGATCCGCTGCGACCGTTCGTAGTTGTTCGAAGAACTCGACCGTTTCGTCTGTCGTCTCCAAAAGACAGAACGGTTCCGGCTCGATGGCCAACCGAATGAGCCGCCCGGTTTGTTCATGGAGATCGTTGAACGCTTTCGCCAGTTCGATCAACTGATTAACGGCAAGGTTCGGGAAGTCGTCTTTGTACTCGAATTCCTTAAAACCTAGTGGCACAGTCGAGATGCTGCCTTCCGCGTTCTCCGGCAGAATGGCGGAGAGCACATTCGCGCAGCCGACGGTGTAATCCAACCGCTCCGGCTGGGACCAGTCCGGCAAATACACATTCTCTTTGACCCGCTCGCTATGAAAGTTGCCATAGGGGAAGGCGTTGAGTGTATAGCACGACAACTTCCGCTCGCGTAGACCGTCGGCGAACTTTGGAATCGCATCGGGAGAGGTGTGCAGTTCGCGAATCACCGGTTCCGCCAACCATAACCCAGCGGCCAGCGGGCGGCCGATCTGCGTTTGCACAGGGAGTGTGAAGCGGTCTAACCCCGCCTCGACTTCGGCCACAGTCAAACCCGGATGAACGTTGGAACAATAACTCAGTGGTCGCGTGCTAAGTGTCATGGAATCGAAGTATCTATTTGCTGGAATTCACCTCTCCCGGCAGGAGAGGTCGAGCCACATGCTTGGGAGAAGGGCAAACCGGCTACGAGGGGTGAATGCGTTATCAAATGTCGGCATTCGGGGAACCCACTCCCGGACGCATCGCGTCCGACCTTCCACACGGAAAGGTGAGCACTAAGACCGACTATAATCCAGCGCACGAAAAAAGCCCACCGATTGGAATCGGTGGGCTTCGGAAGGTCACATCGAATTAGACTAGTAGGTTTTGCCGTTGTCGCCTTTAGGAGATTCGTTGGCGACTGGGCCGCAGCTGATGTCACATTCGTTGTTGTCGCAGTCGTCAGCATGATCGATGAACTGCGAACCAACCAATTGAGCTTTCAAGTTGCCGTTTTGCTTGTAGCTGGTGAAGCCGGTGTAGCAGTAGCTTTGATTCAAGTTGCCGATGGCTTCGCCGACATCGTTGAGTTCACCCACAACCGCGTGTTGAACTTCGCTCAGTCCGACGACCAAACCGATGACCAAAATCGTGGCGATCAGGATGAGTTCGGCGGAGACAATGAAACCAGCTTCGTCGTTCCAGAGAGTGTTGAGTGTGTTCGTCATCGTTGTGTCCTTCGCAATCTTGCTGTGAAAAAAGAGACTGTGTTTCAAGTGGAGTCTGGTGTCAGGTGTCTTTCGCAACCGACTTGTCTGACGAAATATGGTTAAAGCACGCGGTGTGCCAAAACCCTGAAACACGCTTGCGTTTTGCGGTCAGAAAGATTGACTGCCCGCTCGCGGTAGACACCGAAAACCACAATTTTCCCAGGAGAAACTGTACTTTTTTTGATTGCCAAAATGTTCAAATCAATTGACGAGACGTTCAATAAGCGAGGTGAGATGTCTGCTGCCGAACAATGTGGCGTTGCGAAAACACCACGCGTGTTGGCGTCGAACATCATTGCGTTGTGGAATCACCACATGAACCGCTGGGAACGGTCATTTGGGAAAGACGGCGTGCTCGGCGAGTTGGCGAAACTGTTCGCCACGGTCGGCGAAATCGCGGAACCAGTCGTAACTCGCGCACCCCGGCGAGAGCAGAATCACATCACCTGCAGAGGATTCCTGACACGCAAATGTGACGGCATCCGTCAGCGACGAACACACACGAACGGGAATCGTTGTTGTTGTTTGATCGAGCAGTGATTTCAATTGCGACGCTGTTTTTCCGATCAACGCAACCGCCTTGGCGTTCTTTGCCGCGACGTTCGCAAGTTCGGCGAGGTCACTGCCTTTGTCCGAACCGCCGAGGATCACCACGACCGGAGCATCAAATGCATTGAGGGCTGCTATCGCTGACTCCGGCGTAGTCGCGAGCGAATCGTTGTAGAATCGACGCCCCGCGGATTCGACGACGAACTCCAACCGATGTGGCAAACCACGAAAGTTTTTCAGTCCACGCCGGATCGCATCATCGGTCACGCCCTCGACACACCGTACCGCCGCAATCGCTGCCAACGCATTCGCGTGGTTGTGTTGACCGGGTAATCGAAGGGTTTCTAGCAAATCGTAGGGTCCGCTGTGCGGACCATCGCAACTAGGGGTATCGGTCCGCACAGCGGACCCTACGGGAGAAAACCCAACTCGTCTTCCATGCACCGGCCATGTTGTTACATCAGGATCGTCATCATTCAGCACCGCCCAATCGTCGGTCGATTGCCAACGCAGAATGGTTTGTTTCGCGGCTCGATAATCGTCGACCGTACCATGCCAATCGAGATGATTCGGAGTGAAATTCGTCACCACCGCAATCTCTGGTGAGACTTGCAGTCGGTTCAAATCATCAAGTTGAAAACTGCTGAGTTCGAGCACCGTCCAATCATTCGGCCCAATCGAATCGACTTCGTTAAGCAAACTGCGACCGATGTTCCCACCAAGTCGCACGGTGTGATCGGTCTCGGAAAGCATTGCGTGAATAAGTGCCGCCGTCGTCGATTTCCCATTGCTGCCGGTAACACCGATCACACGACCACGATGGTGCGACCAGAACAGATTCATCTCACTCGTTAACAACGCACCGGCGTTTTCAGCAGCCAGTAACAACGGATGATCCCGCCGCACCGCGGGATTGACGACCACGAAATCCGCCGACGTGAAATCCCGCTCGTCATGCTCACCCAACCGCCAACGTTCGATCGGCACATCCGCCAGTTGTCCGATCGATTCGGTGAGTTCCGCCTCCGACCGCAAATCGGTGACAGTGACTCTCGCGCCACGCTCACTCAAAAACCGTACCGCTGCTACTCCGCCACCAAAGCGTCCCAACCCCATCACCGTGACTCGCTGGTTTCGAAACTCCATCGCGGAATCATCGGCGTGAAGGGCAATCGTTGCAACTCCGATCCGCCACGGTTACGCTGACAATGCAAAAGCAAAACCCGATGCGTTTTCCAATTCTGTAGGGTGTGTGAAGCGAAGTAGGTCAGGCTGTGCCTGACGTTCTAGCGCGTCACCAACCAATTCGTCAGGCACAGCCT
Source organism: Thalassoroseus sp. (assembly GCF_984380535.1). Taxonomy (NCBI): domain Bacteria; kingdom Pseudomonadati; phylum Planctomycetota; class Planctomycetia; order Planctomycetales; family Planctomycetaceae; genus Thalassoroseus; species Thalassoroseus sp. The sequence goes on along the minus strand of NZ_CFHRBF010000023.1, from coordinate 25,285 downwards.
GACCTACGAGACGACAATTCAAACACCGAAGAGTAACAACAATGTTAGCGGCTGATCCGGTTTGGTTGGGGTTGGAGTTGGCGGATTGGATTGTGTTGGCCGCTTACTTTCTGGTGATTCTTGCGGTCGGCTTGTGGTCGGTGCGGAAGGTCAAGGATGTGGCCGACTTCTTCATGGGCGGGCGGCGGTTCGGGCCGGTGTTCATGATGTTCTTCGCCTTCGGTTCCGGCACCAGCAGCGACCAAGCCGTCGGTGTGATCGCGGGTACGTGGCGTGTGGGACTTGCCGGTATTTGGTGGCAGTTCCTGTGGTTATGGGCCACACCGTTTTACTGGATCGTCGCTCCGGTCATGCGACGTATGCGAGCACTCACGACGGCCGACTACTTCGAACACCGCTTCAGCAGCAGTACGGCGTTACTCTATTCAATCTATGGCATCATCATGGCGATCGTGTTCATCGCCAGTTACGTGTATGCGGCGGGCAAGATGGTCACCGCCCTCACTGGTGGGGAACTCGATCGCTTCTCGCAGCAGACCGATTGGCAAGTGCCCGAGATCAAGTGGGACAGCGAAAAAGGTTGGTTCGGTCGTGGTGTGTTGTTTCATATGTCGGACCCGGATGAACTCATTACCGACCTCGATGCCAAGCAAGTTCCGTCGCGTTTGACCAGCCAACTCGGTGGCATCAAGAAACTCTCCGACGACCTCCGCGTGCGAGTCGACAAAGATGGCCAGCAGTGGACGCTCATCGACGACACTCGCGACGTGAATTATCCGCTGCGATTCATCGCGGCTCCACTTACGGATGACAACACCGCCGAAGATGACGGCGAAGCGCGAGCCGAAGCGTATCTGCAAGTTCGCGGGTCCGGTTGGCGGATCGTCGAGGGCTATGAGTTCGCGATTTTGATCATGACGTTTCTGTTTGTCCTTTACGGCATGGCGGGCGGACTTGGGGCGGCGATCATCACGGACTTTATCCAAGGAATTCTGACGATTACGTTCTCGTTCCTGCTGTTGCCCTTCGTCTTTCAGAAGATCGGCGGGTTCGGTTCGCTACACTCGGAAGGCGAGCTTCGGCCGGGCATGTTCGATCTCATTGCAAGTCCGGAAGTGGCTGCAACCTTGGGGAAAGAACCGATCACACTGTTTTACGTCGTCATGCTGTCGATCACGGCTCTTGCCGGAATCGTGGTGCAACCGCATATCATGGGCGTGTGTGGAGCGGGAAAAACCGAGTTCGAAGGCCGGTTCGGCTTCACCTTCGGCAACTTTCTAAAACGAATCTGTACTGTTGCATGGACACTCACCGGGCTGGCGTGCGTGGTGTGGTATTTGGGATCTCACAGCCCGTTGCCACACGCCGACAAACCCGCCAACGAAGCCGCAGAGTTTGCGGAACTTTCGGAAGCTGAACAGAACCGAATCTTACAAGATCGCCAACTTCATGCGGACCTCACGTTGGCTGCTTCTCCGGAGTTGAAAGACCAACCGGAAGCTCGACGCAAAGAGATTCAAGAGATCGAAGCCGAGTTCGCCGACGGTTTGTTCGGGCGAGCTGCTTATGAAGTTCTCCCAACAATCGCACCGGGTTTGGTCGGGTTGTTGCTTGCGTCACTGCTCGCGGCGGTGATGAGTTCTGGTGACGCCCAAATGGTGGTTTCGAGTGGCTTGTTCACGGAGAACATTTACCGTCGATATTTGGCGAAGAATCGATCTGAGAGACATTACCTTTGGGTCGGTCGGTTCGCCGGTTTGATCATTGTGAGTACGGCGTTGGTTTTGCAGGCGTCGTTCCGAGATATCATCAACGCATTGCAAATCGTGATTAAAACACCCGCCGCGATCGGAATCAGTCTGTGGATCGGGATTATGTGGCGTGGTTGGACAGCAGCCGCGGTGTGGGTTTCGACGTTGGTCTCCGCATCAGCATGGGCGCTAGTCGCATTCCAACCGAACCTCGTCCACGGTTGGGGGCTGCCGGATACGATGTTCCGTTTCAACGCCGTCGGTCAACCGACCGCAATGACGGACGCTTGGCAAATGGTGTTCTATCTCTCGGCGGGCGTGTTGGCGGGGTTACTCACAAGTTTCGTCACCAAACGACCACCGCAGGAAAAGCTCGATCACTTCTTCCGTCTGCTACACACACCGGTCAAACCGAACGAAGAAGTGCCTGGCCCCTGTCAGTTGCCGGCAGACCCGTTACCCCCTAACGAAAAACTCCTCAACGTCGGTGATATAGAACTCCCCAAACCCACCGTGCTTGGATTGGGTGGATTCATCCTCGCCTGGATTCTCGCCGGTTTGCTCGTGTGGACGACGTCGCTGTTGGCCCGTGTGTTGTAACCGACCGAAATCGACTTCAGGGTGTCACAGTTCTATGAGCCGTGACACCCTGAGTGATTAAAATTAGCGGAAGCACGGCTCACAGAGCCGTGGCACACATCGTCTAAGATCGCTTTCAGAAGTGAATCGCCCGGCCATCGACGGCGAGCGCCGCTTCTTTGAGGGCTTCGGCGAGGGTGGGGTGTGCGTGACAGGAGCGGGCCAGGTCTTCGGCGCTGGCTCCGAATTCAATCGCGACGGCGGCTTCGGCGATCAGATCACCGGCTCGCGCTCCGATAATGTGCACGCCCAGGATGCGGTCGGTCTTGGCGTCGGCGAGGACTTTGATTTTGCCGTCCGTCTCGTCGATCGATCGAGCCCGACCATTCGCGATGAACGGGAACGAACCTTTGCGGTATTCGATTCCGGCTTCTTTGAGTTGTTCCTCGGTTTTGCCGACGGAAGCGATTTCAGGATGCGTGTAAACAACGCCTGGAATGGTATCGTAGTTCAAGTGGCCGTAGCCGGTCGCCATGTACTCGACACAGGCGATACCTTCTTCTTCGGCTTTATGAGCGAGCATCGGGCCGTCGATAACATCGCCGATGGCATAGACACCTTCGATCGACGTTTGGAAGTGTTCGCCCACCAGAATTCGGCCCCGATCGTCGAGTTTCACACCGACATCTTCCAAGCCAAGATTCTGCGTATTCGGTCGGCGACCGACAGCGACCAAAACGCGATCGCAAGTGATCGGGTCGGCCCCGTCAATTTCAACAGTGCACTTGTCGCCTTCGCACTTCACGCCGGTGACTCGGGTCCCGAGGTGGAATTCGAGTCCTTGTTTTATGAAGAGCTTATGTGCTTCGGTTGCGAGTTCGTTGTCCATTCCCGGCAGGATGCGGTCGAGATACTCCAAGACCGTGACCTTGGAACCCAACCGACGCCAAACGGCTCCCAGTTCCAAACCGATCACGCCGGCACCGATCACGACGAGATGCTCGGGAACTTCCGGATAGGAAAGTGCTTCGGTGCTGCTGCCGATGCGGTCGCCGTCGAACTCAACTCCGGGCAATGTCGAAGGCACGCTGCCGGTGGCGATTAGAATTTTCTTGCCCTGCAATTCTTCGGTGCCGTCCTTACTCTCGACGGAAACCGTATTGCGTCCGGTGAACTTCGCGTGTCCTTGGTAGTGGGCAATTTTGTTCTTCTTGAACAGCGATTTGACACCGCCGGTCAGTGTCTGCACGACCTTGTTTTTTCGCTTCATCATCTTGGCAAGGTCGAGCGTGACGTCTCCGCAGTTGATACCATGCTCATCGAGACCACCCGCGGCTTCCGCGTAGATTTCGCTCGATTCCAACAACGCCTTGCTGGGAATACAACCGACCCGCAAACAGGTCCCGCCGAGTGCCGGTTCTTTCTCGATACAGGCGACATTCATCCCGAGTTGCGCGGCTCGAATTGCCGCCACATAACCCCCCGGACCGGCTCCGATAACAATCAATTCATATTGTGACATCGTAGAATTTCTGCTCGTCGATTAGTCTGGTTCAGAAGGTGCTTGCGAATTCAAGATTTGACCAATCCATTGCTGAGCGTTCGGTGACAACTGCGGATGGACTGGCTGTTGGTAGTTCAAAATATAATCGTAACCGGCATTGTCGTAGGTAGCATTAAACACGGACTGTAAATCGAGCGGCGTAGATTCGTCCCGGTTGATTAGAGGGATTGGCACGATAGGCAATTGGTCCCGTAATGTCCAATGGAACAATTGCGCTCTCGGTCGTTCTTCTGTGCGGCTGACACACGCGAAGTAGTCTGCTTCCGGTAGCTGCTCGACAATCGGCAACCGTTCTCCGCCACGGAGCAGGTCGAATTCCACGAGGTGTGTTCCGGAGTTCAACAGTTGTTCGCGTTTTGTGATGTAGGAGTCTCGACCACTGCCGATCGCTTTGTTCGACGGTGACAGCAACTCGATGATGGTCACGATCTCCGTCGAATCCGAATCTCGAATGTAAACGTATGGTTGTTCAATTCGCTCGAGCTGTGGAAGCGTCACTATCAAAGGTTCGTTTGTATGAGCGGACTCGGTGAATGCCGTTTTGGACGTGGTTTCTCGGTCGCCGATCGAAACGTCCGGTACGATTCGTCCTTGGCGTTCTCCAAACTCGGTGGCCAAAAACACATGTTTTTCGACCGCCACGACATATCGAGGTCGCAATGCACGTAGAAGGGCATGGTGAATTTCCACAATCAAGAGTGTGTGGAAATTCGACCATTCATGCCCTTCAATGAAGGGATCCATACCGGGAAATGGTGATGGCATCTCGAACTCCGACGGTTTGGATTATACCTCCAGCAGCATTCGGGCGGGTTCTTCGATGGTGTCTTTGATGCGTTTGAGGAAGGTGACCGCTTCGCGACCGTCGACGATGCGGTGGTCGTATGTGAGGGCGAGGTACATCATCGGGCGGATGACAACTTGGCCATCGACTGCCACCGGACGTTCTTCAATGCGGTGCATACCAAGCACGCCACTTTGCGGCGGATTGATGATCGGCGTCGACAACAACGAACCGTACACGCCGCCATTGCTGATCGTGAAGGTACCGCCTTGGAGTTCTTTGAGTTCGATTTTGTTCGACTTGGCTCGTTCGGCGAAGTTGTTGATCGATTGCTCGATGTCAGCGAAGCTCATGCGTTCGGCATTGCGGAGGACCGGCACGACCAGCCCTTTGCCCCCACCGATTGCCACACCGATATCACAGTAGTTGTGATAGATGATCTGGTCGCCTTCGATTTGGGCGTTGAGTTGCGGAATCGCGTTGAGTGCGTCGACGGCGGCTTTCACGAAGAAGGACATGAACCCAAGTTTCATGCCGTACTTCTTTTGAAAGACGTCTTTGTACTCGTTCCGCATTTTCATGACCTTCGACATATCGACGTCGTTGAAGGTCGTGAGCAGAGCCGCGGTGCGTTGCGATTCGACGAGCCGATCGGCAATGCTGCGACGCATCGGCGTCATCCGGACCGCCTCTTTTTGTCGCGACGGATCGTAGGATTCGCTCGGCCCGGTCATCGAGTGCGTTGGTTCGGTCGCGGTGGACCGCTTCGGTTCACTGAGGTACCGCTGCACGTCTTCTTTGAGAATCCGTCCGCCAGGTCCGGTGGCTTGCACATTGCTGGCAGAGACTTGATTCTCCGCGAGCAATCGCTGGGCAGCGGGCATGACACGGGGTTCACCGTTCCCGCTGTCTTGCGGTGCGGGGGCGGAACTCGACGGGGCCGGTTCCTCCGGTTTCGACGATTTAGGCGAAGTTTCCGGCTTGGGTTGATCATCGCTCGCGGCTTCCGCGTTCTCGTTGATCGTGGCGATCACGTCGCCCACATTCGCAGAATCGCCGGGCTTCTTCAGGATACTTTCGATGACCCCCGCGGTCGGTGAGGGAACTTCGAAGGTGGCTTTGTCGCTTTCCAATTCGACGAGATTTTCGTCGACCTTCACCGCTTGCCCTTCGGATTTGAGCCACTCACCGATGAAGACTTCGGTGATCGATTCACCCACGTGCGGCACTTTGACTTCGACAGACATCGTTACTTATTCCGGCAAGTTGGTTGGGAAATACAGACTAAAGACGGGCTGCGATGCGGAACGCTTTCCGGACCACAGAGGTTAAATTATGGGGTGTTGGCCTCTCCGAAGGCCTCCCGGATCAGTTTGGCTTGTTCCCAACGGTGCGCGGCGTTGGACCCGGTAGCCGGACTGGCCGACGAAGGACGCGTGACGCCGTGGAACGGGAATCGACCGAACACGGTGTCACCAAGCTCAAATCGCAGATGACGCCAAGCACCCATGTTTTCCGGTTCGTCTTGAACCCAATACACGGGTGTTCCGTCCGGATAATCCGCGAGTGCTGCTTGGAGTTCGTTGGACGGGAAGGGGTAATACTGCTCGAGCCGAACAATCGCCACATCACGACGTTCTTCCTGTTGGCGGACGTCGGCCAACTCGAAATACAACTTCCCGGAACACAGCAGAATTCGTTGGATTTTGTCCGGGGCGTCGCAGGCTTGGTGCGTATCGGGCAAGATGCGTTGGAATTTGCCGGTCGTCAGTTCTTCAAGTTTCGACACGGCTTCCTTGTGTCGTAGCAAGCTTTTCGGCGTCATCACGATCAGCGGTTTTCGCCACTTTCGCACGACTTGTCGCCGCAGCAGGTGGAAGAGTTGAGCCGGTGTCGTCGGCTCGACAACTTGAATGTTGTCCTCGGCACACATCGTCAGGAACCGTTCCAGACGGGCGCTCGAGTGTTCCGGGCCTTGCCCTTCGAAACCATGCGGCAACAACAAGACCAAACCGCTCAGCCGTCGCCATTTATCTTCGGCACTCACGATGAATTGATCGATGATGACCTGTCCGGCGTTGACGAAGTCGCCGAATTGAGCTTCCCAGATGACCAGACCATCGGGGCAGTCCAGGCTGTAACCGTATTCATACCCCAGAACGCCGGCTTCGCTGAGCGGGCTGTTTACGATTTCGACAGGGGCTTGATCGTCGGCTAGGTGAGCCAACGGCATATAGGTTTCGCCGTTTTCGGCGTCGTGTAATACCGAGTGACGATGGCTGAACGTCCCGCGTTCGCAGTCCTGGCCGGTCATGCGGATCCGAACGCCTTCAGTAGCCAGAGTCGCGAATGCCAATGCTTCACCAGCGGCCCAATCGAGGACTTGCTTGCCCTCGGCCATTTTCCGCCGAATCTTCAAGGCCCGTTCGATCTTCGAATTCGGATGGAACCCTTCAGGAAACTCGGTCAGTTTGAGCAGCAGTTTTTTCACCGTCTCGGCGGGAACTCCCGTGTCTGGATCTTCGACATCGGCATCCAAGTCGCCAACGTATCCTTTCCAGACTCCACCACCGGTATCGAGACGATGAGCATAATCGTCGCTACGGGCGACTTCCAATTCCTTCGTCAGGAATTCGCGACGTTGTTCGACGATTTGCTCGGCTTCCTCCAGCGTCACGCCTTTGAGTTTGAGCAAGTGATCGCGGTAACTCTCACGAACCGGCCCACGTTTCGCGATTTGCTCGTACATCATCGGTTGTGTGTACGCTGGTTCGTCACCCTCGTTGTGACCGAGTCGCCGGAAGCACCACATATCAATGACGACATCGCGTTGGAATTGGCGACGGAAGTCCATCGCCACGCTGATGGCTTGGGCCACCGCTTCCGGGTCTTCACCGTTGACGTGCAGAATCGGGCTGTACAACATTTTCGCCACGCTGGTTGCGTAACGAGTCGAGCGACCTTGTTCCGGGCCCGTAGTGAAGCCGATCTGGTTATTGACGACGATATGAACCGTTCCACCCACGCGATAGGCGGGCAACTCGGACAGGTTCAATGTCTCTTGGACAACGCCTTCACCAGCAAATGCAGCATCACCGTGAATGAGCAGCACCATACCGCGACGTCGATCGGTGTCTTCCGCACGGTCTTGCTTGGCTCGCATCCGTCCTAACGCCACAGGGTTGACGAACTCCAAGTGGCTCGGGTTGAAACACAACGAAAGGTGAACCTTCCGTCCGGATTGCGTTTCCCAGTCGTTGCTGTAACCCAGGTGATATTTGACGTCCCCGCGACCGACATTCATCTGCGGGTCTTTGTCCTCGAACTCTCGGAAGATCTTCCGAGGATTCTTACCCATAATATTGGCAAGAACATTCAGTCGCCCACGGTGGGCCATCCCGAGAACAATTTCCTTGATGCCCTGTCCACCGGCTTTCTCGATGGCCAAATCGAGGAGGGGAATCAAACTTTCCGCACCTTCGAGCGAAAAGCTCTTGGCCCCCATAAATTTCTTTTGAATGAACTCTTCGAAAACGACAGCGTCGGTCAGCTTCGTGAGGATTCGCAGTTGCGTTTCCCGGCTGAGCGAAATGCGGTTTTCGTTGGCTTCCATGCGTTGTTGCAGCCAACCGCGGGCTTCGAGATCGTCGATGTGCATGTATTGCACGCCGATCGAACGACAATAAGTGTTGCGTAGACGATTGATCAGTCCGCGAAGCGTCTGCACTTCCGGGCCTTGCACGCCGGACGTGGAGAACTCGCGGTCCATGTCTTCTTCTTGGAAGCCGAACCATTCCGGTGTGAGTTCCGGCACGTCTGGCAGTGGTCGGCCGAGCGGGTCGATCTTGGCAATGATGTGCCCACGTACGCGGAAGTTCCGCACCAACTGGTTGACGCGGTCTTGCAGACGTTCGCCCAGTTGCAACGGCGAACTCCGATCGAGTGCCGCAAGTGGACGCAGTCCGGCTGGTTCTCTGATATCTCCTGCCGCTGCGGGAGGATTGAAGATCGTCCTCGGCGAGAACGTCGGTCCCAATTTCGCGGGCGATTCGGGAAACGCCGACGGCCCCGTTCCGTTCACGGCGAAATTCCAAGAACCAAAATACTTTCGCCAAGACTCCGAGACGGATTGCGGATCGGCGAGGAAATCTTGGTATTTTTGTTCGACGAAAACCAAACTTTGACTATTCAGCGGGAGTTCGTCGTTGGGCGGGTCGGTTGGGGCATGCATAAGAATCGGAGCAGCGTAGATTGGTGACTGGTTGAACGCGTTCAGTCAATGGTTGGGGTGAGGCCCGAATCAGTCGGTTATCAGAACGGCGGAGCACCTTCCGGAAATTCGGTGGTTGGCATTTCCGCCAATCGCGTGGGACGTTTGGCACAAAATGTCGACCAACCGCTTTGGTTGGGCACCCGAAAAGTGTGCGGGCCGCATTCGCATCCTAAAACAATTGTTGGTTTCGGATAACGTGTTTTGTCCCGTGGAAGGGTGACCTGAAACGAGGTTGCACTTCCACCGCAGACACAAATGACCGTCTGATGGTCCTAACGCTGGATTGTATCGTTTTGCCGCTTCGCTTTGCAGTCGCCAATCGTAGGTTTTCTGGGTAATTCTGGAAGTCAATTTCGAGTGGCCGACCACTCGCGAGGGAGGAAACACGGTTCTGTCTCCTCGAACTCCGTAAAATACAGGACTTTCGCATCCACTTTGAATTGGAGTCACCAAAATTCGTTCTGAGCAGGGACTTTCGATGATGAAGGTGTCTGACTTGGGGAAGTTGAAGAACCAACCCATCTCCCTGTCCGACAGAGTTCGTGAAGACCGGAATACGGTCTAGACGCGATCATCGGAGTTTGCGATAGTTGCCTGGGTGTCGAAGAACATTCTTCGATGGAAGTCACGCCTGAAAAATTGCCCGCCCCACCTCACTTGCGGGCCAAGTCGAGCATGACCAACACGTTGAGTCGACGGAACAAGGCGATCCGGAAGCCGTCTCACAATGCGTTGGCCACTCAAGGGAATGGAGTCCCGATGCGATTCGTCAAGATGCATGGTGCTGGAAACGATTACGTTTATCTCGATGGTTTTGAGTACTCTCTTCCCCAAAACCTCCCGGACTTCGCACGAAGAATTTCGGACCGCCACACTGGAGTCGGGGGAGACGGGTTGATTGTCGTCGAGCCCTCTTGGCAAGCCGACGCCCAAATGCGAATTTGGAACGCTGACGGAAGTCCGGCTGAAATGTGTGGCAACGGTCTGCGGTGCGTCGCCAAACTGTTGTATGACACCGGTCATGTTCGCAGTGACGAAATTCACATCGCCACCGATGCAGGCATTCGGGTCGCCTGGCCGGAAGTTCAGAACGGCGAGGTTGGTCGCGTGCGGGTTTCCATCGGCGAACCAAGTTTGACCGCCGACCATATTCCTACAGCCGACGACTTGGACACTCTGCGAGTTGATCCCCGAATCCATGCAGTCTCTGCAGTTTCGATGGGTAACCCACATTGTGTTGTCTTCACCGATTATCTCTCGGACGAGTTCGTCAGCGAGATCGGTCCGCAACTCGAAGAACACCCGCTGTTTCCTGAACGCACGAACGTGGAGTTTGCCCGCGTCCTTTCCCCCTCGGAAGTTCAAGTGCGAGTTTGGGAGCGAGGCGTCGGGGAAACGCAGGCGTGTGGGACCGGCGCGTGTGCCGTCGGTGTCGCGGGTGCACTGAGCGGAAACACGGAACGCCAAGTGCGTTGCCATCTGCCGGGAGGCTCGCTTGATATCGACTGGACGGAAGATGGTGAAGTCCATCTCACCGGGCCGGCAGCAGAAATCTTCCGCGGCGAATGGACGGAAGCCAGAGCGGGAGTACGGATCGCCCGTGCCGCCTAACTGGTAGCAACCGACGCACTTGAATGGCTCCCACGATGTGAGGCGGTTAGTCTCGCACACGGACCACGCGGTGGAAGTTCAATGTCACTTCGCGATCGATCACGCGTCGCAGACCCTCGACGAGGCATTGCGGTTCGTGATCGGTTTCCCCTTGCCGTTTGATTTGCTCTAACGGCGTGCCAGGGAACACCGTAAAGGTGCTTTGGTGGATGATCTGATTCCCGGCATCCAATTCCGGCACAATAAAGTGGACCGTCGCGCCATAAGTGAGCATGTTGTGCGAGAAGGCGTCTTCGTAGGGGCGAAAACCGGGGAAGGGCGGCAGTAAACCGTGATGCAGGTTGATGATGCGTCCACCGGCAAAACGCCAACACGTGCCCGGCGGCAACACCCGCATGTACCGTGCGAGGATCACGTAGTCCACATCGTATTCGTCGATGAGTTCCACCATGCGGTCGTTGTCGGGTTCGCCACGATCGTTGCCGATGTCGTGCCAGTCCACGCCAAACTGCTCAGCCAACCCGCGACACGCCGGTCGATTGCCGATCATGACGGCCGGTGTGGCTTTCAAGAGTCCATCGCGAATGGCCCGCAGAACGGCCAATGGTGGTTCGCTGCGGTACGTCGTGCAGATCGCCAATCGCGGCGGACCTTTCCGCTCCTCGCGTGACCACGTGCGGATCGACAACCCGGTTCTCTTGCCAATCGCTTGCATCGTTTCCCGCAATTCAGCGACCGATTGCTTTCCCGCCGGCCATTCAATGCGGAGCAGCATCGCGAACAGCTTTTCCACGCCATGATCGTACATCTGAATTTCGTGGATGTTCGCCCCGGCCCCGGTCACATGATGCACTAACGGGTCTGCCAACCCCGAATGATCCGGCCCGACTGCCGTCAGAATGACTTCCATTGTGTATTCCCTCAGCGACCGATTCCGGCTTGTTGCTACTTGGTAACCAAAAACCACCGACGAATCGGCCGATGGGCAATTGCAGCGGAAAGTTACATTATGTCTTGTGCAGAATCCAATGCATCGGCGAGTTCTTTATCATACATCTCAGTGTGATCAATGTAGTTCCTGGCGATTCGCTGTTCGGCTTCAGGCACGGTCAGCAATAATGCAATTCTCTGTCGTAAGTAAGTGGCCAGTACCTCATTGGTCAATTCAGTCACCGGTGTATTCCAGTCAAGTCGACAACGGTTGATGAGACCCGAGTCGAACTTTGAATCTACCCAAGGCCCCTCGATACTAGCCACGCTCAGTGGCCGTGAATTTGTCATCGGCTGACTGCTCGATTGGTTTGTGTTATGTCGTTGAATGAATCGCGTGGGGCAGACCGTCGTCGATAGTTGGATACCGCAGTTTCACGCCTAACGTTTCTATTAATCGTCGGTTGGAACACCGCTTGCCTTGCGATGTTTCTTGACCGTCCGCATGGAAAACCGGTGGCGGAGCACCCGTGAGTTCCGCGAGTTTCGTGTAATACTCTCGACGTTGAATCGGCCGATCATCACAGACGAGATAGGTGTCGGGTTCTTTCGCAAGTTCCGCTTGTAAAACGGATTGCACCAAATCATCGACATGAACGAGATTCAACCAACCATCGGGATTTGCGGAAATCGGCTCCTGATTCTGCAAACTCGAAACCCGCCGAAGCAACCGACCCGGTCCATAGATCCCCGCTGACCGCAACACGATCCCGATTCGACTTTCCTGATGGTTCCGCCAATACCCCCGCCAAAAATCGGTCTCGGCTTCGGCATTCGCTTGGCCGGATGCGGTGGCGGCAGCGGTCGGGGTGTCTTCGTCGACTTCGCTGCCATCGTCGACACCGTACACGCTCGTTGTCGAGATCAGAATCATTCGGTCGGGGAGGTTGGGGGAGTATTTCAGAAAGTTGTTCAGCCCTTCCACGTATGTCGCTCGCGGCGGTTGCCCGGAAGAGCGATCATGACTGACGGCATATAATAAGGTATCGACCGCCGGGATGACCGCCAGCGTTTCCGGACGCGTGATGTCCGCAATGACAGGTTCGATACCAAGCGAACGCAACGTATTCGCGTTCTCTGCCGATCGCGTGACAGCGGAGACTTCATGACCTTGATCTAGCCATTCCTTCGCCACGCGACGACCGACATACCCACAGCCGACAATCAGTTTTCTCATGCTTAGTTTGGTCCCGTCAGTTCGTCTGCCAATGTTTTCGCGGCTTGATTGTCTGCATCGTTCGCGAGCACTTCATTGACGAGTTTCCGCGCCTCGGCAGTGCGATTCGCCAAGCGATAGGCTTTCGCGAGTCCCAAACGGTTGGTGTTGGTTGGGTCGAGTTCCATAAGGACTTCGTATTCGCGGATCGCCGACTTGCTGTCTTTCTGATGTAGAAACGCTTCACCGAGAATCTCGTGGGTCTCGACATCCATCACGTCGATGTGAACGGCCGCCATCCCGTGTCGAATCGCGTTTTTGTAGTTCTTTTCCTCGTACGCCATCTCAGCGAGTTTCTGCCGGACGGATGCGTTGTCGCTGTCGTATCGAGCAAGTTCTTCGAGAGCGACTCGCAGGTTTTCTGTGTCATCCATTCGCAAGTACGCGGCCGCTTGCCCCTTGAGCCATGTCAAATCGTAAGGAAACTTCTCACGGCCCAATTCGTACAACTCCGCCGCCTCGGCGTTCTTCTTGAGAGCGATCTTGAGTTTCGCCAGCAACTCCAACACCTTCGCATGTGGCTCATCGCGGTCGAGCACCGTTTCCAAGTGAGACACCGCCGCGTCAAAATCTTGTGACTTGATCGCCAATGTCGCAAGCACCAATCCGGCCTGGGGTGGTTTTGCGTCCGTTGCAAGGGCCTTCTGTGCTAACTCTTCCGCCTGATCAAGTTTGCGGATGTCGAGCAACGCCGCCGCGTATGCCGCCATTCTTGCGGGGTCCTCGGGGTCGGCTTGATATTCCTTCTCGACTTCCGCCAGCGTTTTTGTTTCCTCTTGCGGACGACTGCCTTGAATGTCTTTCACAATCTCATCGAGGAACTTGCGATAACCGGCTTCGAAGTCTTCGAGCGAGATTCCGAAGACCTCCGGAATGGCCTTCTCCGTGGGAAGATTTCGACGGTACGCATCGAGCAACTTCGGAATGGTGTCTTGGCCGAAGTTCTCGATCATATACTGGGCGTACAACTTGCTTTGACAGTATGCGAACTGCCAATCGGTAGGCGATTCCGGGCGGATGAACCCATCGTTCAGGTTTTTGAGCGTGCGGATATTTCCCTGCGGTACGCGTTCGGCGAGCAGGCGATTCCACTCCTCGGGGCGGGGGATGTTCTCGCTCGTGACGGCCAAGGCCTCCGTGAACCAATGCGGGATATTAAACTGTGTTTGCTGCAGTGTGATGATATGGACATACTCGTGCTTCAAGACTCGCGCCCAGTCGAACGCCTTGTCACCGGCCGTCGGAGACGTCAGAGCCACAATCATGCCTGTGGAAGCGCCGACGGTTTGAATCCACGGCAGACCGACCATCCGGGCACTGAACCACTGATGCCCGGACAGCCCCTTCGAATTATGGAAAATTTCGAAGATCGTCCGTCCCGGCGGTTCGAAGTTGAATTGCTGAGTGAGTTCCGGGTAGATGCTTTCCAAGTACTCCGCCATGTACCGGCCGAGAATTTTGTCGGCTTGGGAATCGACGCGGATCACGAAATGCTCGGTGGAGATCGTCTCATAACCATCGAGCAGTTTGAGCACCTTCCGCATATTGCTCACACGGACGTGAAACGGATCGGCTTGAAAAGCATCGTCCAGAATTTCCCGCGCGGCATCGTTCTGCCCGGTCCGCATGGCGAGCAACCCGAGATTCGTTTTCGGATCCGATAACTCCGGCATTGTCTGCGTTGCTGCTCGGTAAAACTGCTCGGCCAACTCGAATTTGCGACGGCCTTCGAGCGTTTCACCGACGAGATTCAAAAACGGTCCCGGATGTGGATTTCGCTGCGCTAACTTGGTGACCAACTTTGTGAATCGATCCGGCTTGGCGAGCTTGACCTGATCGATCGCATCGAGACGGCTAAGCAACTCGCTAAGTTGTTTCTCAGCAGGCGGACCGTCTTGGATGAGGTACAACGCTGCCAACCGAGCCAGCGTGCGTTGGTTATGTGGGTTGACCGCAAGGGCCTTGTCGATCGCCTCTTTCGCCGCACCCAAGTCGCCCGCTTGCAGTTGGTAATCCGCTTGGAGTTGCAACGCACGCACATGTTGGGGATTGATGGCCAACGCTTGTTCGATAAGTTCGGCCAGCTTCTCCATCTGATGTTTCTGGAACGCCGCATCTGCTTGAGAAGCCAACACGTCCGCCACACGCGGATTGATCGCCAGAGCGGACTGGAACTCCGGCATCGCTTGCGCCCGGTTGTACTTTTCGAGCAACACCTCGCCGGAGAGATGAACCGCCTGCCAACATTGCGGGTCGTTCTTCAACGCATCGGGGCAGAGCGTGTTGATGATGAACCGGAAAATCTGCGAGGAACTCTTCCAGCGGGCGTACTGCAAACTGCCTCGCGCGACAAGCAATAAGTCTTCCGCGTCTTCCGGTTGGGCTCGGTTGTAGTACCGCACGAACCACACATACCCGTCGAGTGCCTCTTTCTTGCGACCAGTTTCTGCATGCGTGTCCGCTAACACCAACCGGGCTCGAAGATGATCACCGTCGAACTTCAATGCCTGCTCCGCAGTTTTCTCCGCGGCTGCATAGTCGCCCCGTCGAAACTGCAATTCGGCGAGTCGGGCTTGAAGATCGGCACTTTTCGGCAACGATTCGACGGCTTTCGTCACCACATTGACAGCTTCGTCCCAGCGTCCCACGGATTCGTGAACGTCGCTGAGTCCCAACGCGACCGCAATCTGCGTACGTTGGTCGGTGGAGTCCGCGAGTTCTTCGTAAGCCTCTACCGCCTCGGCATAGCGACCTTTTTGGAAGTGTTCACGAGCGGAATCAATCGGCGAAGCGGCATCCTCAGCGAAACCGAACAGGCTCGCCAGCAACACAAATTCGAATCCCATGACCGTTCCTCCGACTCGCAGACCGATATGAATCGCTTCCTCGAAAGTATCGCATCGAAAGGGCAATGACCAGACCGACGGGCGCGGCCCGTGAGTTTTAATTCTGGGTCAGCCGTAGCACGTCCCAGAGCGAAGCGATGGGCGTGGCGAACGTGGAATCCCCGCTTTTCCCGTTGGTCATGGCGTGCCACCCAAGATAATCCTCCCATGCGGGGAAGGTTCCTTGTGACCGAGCCAACCGCGCGGCTACGCTATGTCGATTGCGTGATTCCACCGCCTCTATTTGTCCTGTGAACTATGCCGACTCAAACGACCACTCCGCTGCTGCAACTTCATCCCGATGACAATATCGCCGTGCTGACGGTTTCGCTCGAAGCCGGTCGGGAGTTGGAAACAAGGCGGCAGGGAACGATTACTCTGCGAGAGCCAATCGAGTTCGGGCACAAGGTTGCGATTGCAGAGATTTCCGCCGGCCAGCGAATTCTCAAGTTCGGGCAAACGATTGGCTTTGCCACGCAAACGATTCAGCCCGGTGAATGGGTGCACGCTCACAACGTGGGCTTGGGCGATTTGACGTTAGACTACGCATTCGCTTCGGAAATCCCACCGGCACCCGAACCGATTCTGAATCGAACCTTCGCCGGTATTCGACGAGCCGACGGACGAGTCGCGACACGCAATTATTTGGCACTTGTCAGCACAGTGAATTGCTCCGCGACGACCTCGAAGTATATCGCGAAAGAGATCAACGAATCGCTGCTGGCGGATTATCCGAACATCGACGGTATCGTGGCACTCACGCACAAAGGCGGATGTGCGTTTGAGTACGGCGGGACCGACCATCAGCAACTCGCGCGCACGTTGGCCGGGTTCGCAAAGCACCCCAACATCGGCGGGTACCTCGTGATGGGTTTAGGATGCGAAGCCTCACAGGGATCGTTTCTGGAAGAACAGCACGGTCTGGTGCAGCTCGAAACTCCGGGCTCGAACGGAAAATCGCGAAAACCGCCGGTGGTGATGAACATCCAAGACTACGGCGGGGTGCGGAAAACCGTGGACCGAGCCGTCGCGGTGTTGGCGGAGATGTTGCCGCGTGTGAATGACGTTGTGCGGGAACCGATCCCCGCAAGCGAGATCATCCTCGGCACGGAATGCGGTGGCAGCGACGGGAACAGTGGTATCACCGCGAATCCGGCAGTCGGAGTCGCCAGTGATCTGCTAGTCGCATGCGGCGCGACGAGTATTCTTGCAGAGACCACAGAGATCTATGGCGGCGAGCACCTCATGACTCGGCGGGCGGTGAGCCAGCAAGTTGGTCAAAAATTGATCGACTTGATTGATTGGTGGAAGGAGTATGCTGGAAAGTTCGGAATCGAAATCGATCACAATCGTTCCGTCGGCAATAAAAAAGGTGGATTGACCACAATTTATGAGAAGAGTCTCGGAGCCATCGCGAAAGGTGGCTCAACGGCCCTCAAGCAAGTCTATCAGTACGCGGAGGCGGTCACGGAGAAGGGTTTCGTCATCATGGATACGCCCGGGTACGATCCGGCGAGCGTCACCGGCATGATCGCAGGTGGGGCAAACATGATTGTTTTTACAACTGGGCGCGGAAGTTGCTTCGGATGTAAACCGGTGCCGACGATTAAAGTCGCTACCAATACGCCGATGTTCCGTCGCATGGAATCCGACATGGATATCAACGCAGGACGGATTCTCGAAGGGGCCAGCGTTCAGGAAGTTGGTGAGGAGATTTTCGAGAGAATCCTGGCTGTTGCCGGTGGAGAACACACGAAGAGTGAAGCTCAGGGCATCGGCGATGAGGAATTCTGCCCTTGGCAATGGGGGCCAGTCCTTTGACCGCAAAACCAGGAGTTAGAATTCGATGGACAATATTTTTTTCGATAACGTGGACTCACTTCTCCGAACGATGGTAATCGGCGTTTGTGGTTATGTGGGCTTGATCATCTTGTTACGCCTCGCGGGGAATCGAACCCTGGCAAAAATGAATGCCTTCGACTTGGTCGTGACTGTGGCGTTGGGATCGACCTTGGCCACTTTGCTACTCAGCAAAGATATCGCGTTGGCTCAGGGGTTGCTGGCGTTGGCACTGTTGATCGGCTTTCAATTTGTCATCACATGGGTCAGCGTTCGTGCCGAGTGGGTCCGTCATGTAGTGACCGGCGAACCGACGCTGCTGCTGTATCAAGGGGAATGTATGGAGTCGGCGTTGCGGAAATCACGCGTGGCCAAGGAAGAGATCGAATCCGCGGTTCGGTCATCAGGGCTTGCCCAATTGGAAGATGCCGCAGCGGTCATCCTTGAAACCGATGGTTCGCTCAGTGTGGTTCCGAACGATGCCTCAACACAGCAAAAAATTGCCGGCATCGACGTACCGAAATAACGTTAATAGATTAATGGAATCGCGGGTGTCATGCGTTTAGTCGATCCCGCGATCGATTGGATTCTGCCGTACAGAATTGCTAAACTTCGACTGAAAACACGGTGTTTTCAGAATACGAGAGTCGGACATAGAGGAATACATGCGATGTCGTTGAAAATGTTTTCGTTGCTGGCTGCGTTGATGATGGTCGTGGTCGGATGCTCCGCGGAGACCGGCGAGAAAGCCAAAGAAGCTGCTAAAGCCGCTGGCGAAGCTGCCGAAAGCGCTGTCGAAGATACCAAAGAGAACGCTGAAAAAGCGGTTGAAGCCGTGACCGGCAAAACAAAAGAAGCGGGTGAAGAAGTCGAAGAAGCGACCGAAGAAGCCGCTGAAGACACTAAAGAGGCCGTCAACGAAGCGGCTGAAGAAACTGAAAAAGCCACCGAGTAATTCGGGCAAAAATATCCGGCAAAACCAAGTGACGATCTTGGTCTGCTGGGAAACAGATTCGAGAAAGCCCAGGGGAGTGATCCTCTGGGCTTCGTTTGTTTTGCTTACGATACGATTTCGCTGATATCAATTAAATGCAATTGCCGACCGAGATCGCCATGCGGTGTGTCGATGACGATTTTCGTACCATCGGGGCTGTGTCGGGGATGGGTATCACATCGCCACTCACCACGATAGCGTTTCGGTGAGTGAAACTTGCCGAGCACAACTTTTCGCTTCGTCTGCGGATGGTACAGGTACACCGTTTGATTTCGGTCGCCATCAGGGTAGGTGTCGTTGATGATCCACTCGGTATCTGCAAGATACGTGCAGTGCCCGTCACGGGTCATCACATCTTGGCCGACGGCTTTCGGATTCGTCTCGTCCGCATCCTGGAACAAGTAAAACGCAGCCCCGTCAGATGGCTGTCGACTCCAGGCGAGAATCTGGTTCGGATCTTTCCAGATGAAATGACTCGTCAAGCCATTGTCGTCTACGATTCGCACATTGCTTCCATCGGGATCAGCGGTCAGCATGCGGGTTTGCCAACCGCGTTGACCGGGAGTCGTGTATCGATGCAGAAAGATGAAGCGGGAACCGTCAGTGTTGAACAGCAGGTGGTTGAACCAATGTTTCGATTTCGGATCGCCCACGGGGTTGCCATCGCGTGAAATGTCGACCGCGTCTGCGAGAGAGACGATGAGTTTTTTCTCTCCGGTTTCCAAGTCGACATGGAAGATGCCGGATTCTTCGGGAGCGAGTTCGTCGCGATGCGGGTCGGGCAGGCCGACGTATCCGTAACCGGGTCGGGTTTCCTGAATTCGACGAAAGTCCGCCGTCACCGCGGATTTTCCATCGGGGCTCAAACTGTAAATCGGTGAAGGGACCGTGCGTGTTTTTCCCGTGGTGATGTCGTGAATTCGGCAGACGTGTTGGTCGTCTTCACGATCGTTCCACAAGACTTGAGTCTTCGACCCTGGAACCCATTGCAACATGCAACCTTGTTGCCAACCCCAAGCGGTCGATGAACCGAGTTCGATCCATTCGTCATTGTTCTGCAGATCCACCATGCCAACGCGGATGCGGTCGTCCGCGGTGGGGGTGCGACCTTCGAACGAGACCTCGTTGCTCAGCAGATACCGCCCGGTCGGGTCGAATTCGAGTTTGTCGTAGTAACCGAACCAGTGGTGCTTCGGCCCGCGAGTGACCATGCGATGCGGGAAACGCACTTGATGATCTGCTGCCAATAACCTGGAGGACGCGCACAACGCTCCGATCGTCAGGCCGGAAGCGGTTTGCAAGAACGAACGACGAGTCAACGCGGGCATGAGGAACGGTCCTTCTTGGAATTGGATGTAGCGAAAAATCAACGGCAGGCCTGTCGCGAAATGGCGACACGATTGAATATTCCGCAAGCGAATGCATGGGTCGATGCAAACCTTGGGAAGTCAATGAAGATGCCGACTGTTCGGTAATGCAGGTGCGATATTGTAACAGCGTCGGTCTTTCATTCGTATTCAGTCTTGGGCAGTGTCATGAAGTTGAGTGTGTTCGGGCCGGTTCGCGGCTACTTGCGAAGATGTTTCTTCAGCGTGTTGCGTCAAGCACTGCAAACTCAAGACGGACGCGAACTGCTCGCTGATGTCTTTCCCGATCTCATACCGTCTGCAGCCGCAAACGAGTTCTCCCCGGAATTCAAGCACCGCACTGTTGGGCAACCGTATTCGAATTTAGGAACCGCAGATGCAACGGCCCGGAAACCGTTCGTGATTGTGACTTCGCGGTTTCGCAGTGGCTCGACATTCGTCTGGAACTTGTTTCGACATCTGCCGAATTGCACCGCCTACTACGAACCCTTCAACGATCGTCGTTGGTTCGACCCTCTGTCGCGGGGCACGCAGGTCGATGACACGCACCGTGCCGTCGACGACTATTGGCAAGAGTACGATGGGCTTTCGCATCTCGCAGAGTTCTATGAGTTCGATTGGATCCAACGACGTTTATTCATGCCGTCGACTGCGACAGACGAGAAGATGCAGCGATACATTACCGAGTTGGTAAACGCCGCATCGGGGTTGCCCGTGTTGCAATTCAACCGGGCGGATTTCCGTCTGCCATGGTTACGACGTCAGTTTCCCGAAGCGAAAATTATTCAACTGATTCGCCATCCACGAGACGTTTGGAACTCGATGACCGTTCCCTATCGTGCGGTCAGTCTAGACGATCGACTCCACAATTTTGATCCATTCGATTTGTATAGTTTGGGGTTATGGACCCGAGATTTGAAATTTGCGTTTCCATTTCTCCAGGCGTGCGAACACGAGCATCCCTATCGGGCTCACTACCTGATCTGGAAACTTTCCTGTGTATTCGGTCGGCAATACGCGGACGGTTGTTACCGCTTCGAGGATCTGGTCGGTCAACCGATGCACCATATGCAAGAGATGTTCTCCGTGGCAGGAGTGACTGATATTCCTTGGGAGCAACTACTCACGCTCGTCAAACCGCCACGCCCGGACCGCTGGCGTGAATATGCGGACGAAGCTTGGTTTCAAGCTCATGAAGCCGTATGCGATCGTCGTTTCGCCGACTACTTTGGTGCGGATTCGGGACCTGACCATCCAGCCGCCGCTACCAAACCGAGAACACAACCGGCCGGAATTCCTCATCCCGTTTGAGTGCCAAGGGATCGTGTGGTGAGTATCGCAGTTTCTCACTCACATCGATTCGCGTTGGCAACACAGTGCATTTTGTAAGTCGCACGCATCCGACAGTACACCCGTTAGCAGATGATATGTGACCTATGCGTTGGCATCGCGACCTTTTGAAACATTCTTCGATTTACAGTCTGGGTGAGATTCTCACGCGGCTGACGTCGTTACTGCTGTTGCCAATCTACACCCGTTTTCTCGCCCCGGCTGATTATGGGGTGATGGCGATCATCGATTTGCTAACGGGCTTACTCGCCATCGTGCTCGGAGGCGGATTGGCGTCGGCGGTGAGTCGGTTCCATTTCGACTATGAGGACGAACAGTCTCAGCGAGCGGTCTGGTGGACTGGTCTCACATTCGTCGCGGTCGTCGGCGGAATCGGTGTCGCACCGTCGTGGCTTATTCGCGAACAGTTGGCCGACTGGACGCTAGGCGAGTCGGTCGTCCACGGCGGCATGATCTATACGTTGGCACTCGGAACGATGTGGCTCGGATGCATCGAGCAAATTCCGATGATCTACCTGCGAGTCCGCAAATGGTCTGGCCGGTTCGTGTTGTTGTCGTTGTTTCGGTTGGCCCTGAACATCACGTTGAATCTCAGTTTGCTGGCGAACGGCTGGGGCTTGGAAGGCGTTTTGTGGGGGAACTTTTTGACTGGTGTGGTTCTCACCGTGGTTTCGGTTGGAATGCTCGCATGGCATCTGAAACGCTTCCGTTTTGACGTGCCGCTTTTGCAGAAGATGCTCCAGTTTGGTTCGCCGTTGATCATCATTGCGTTTCTTTCGATGTTGATGCATCAGGCGGATCGTTGGATTCTGCATCGCTACGCAACGATGGCGGAAGTCGGCGTGTACTCGTTGGCATACCGTATTGGGCAGGGATTGAATCAAATACTGCTGTTGCCATTCGCTTCAATTTGGGGCGTGATGATCTACGAAGTTGCAAAGCAACCGAACGCACCCACGGTGTATGCCCGTGTGTTCGACTACTACACGAAGTTCGCGGCACTGTTTCTGTTAGCCGGTGCAATCGCATCCCGAATGTTGATCAAGATTGTCGCGACCGACGAGTACGCCGCTGCCGCCGACATTATCCCGGTGATCTTGCTTGCTTACTTGGCGTACAGTTTGAACGATCATTTCCGAATACCGGTGCTCCTCAAGAAGAAAACGTTGAGCATGGTGCCCGTCTCGATTGTGGCGACCGTCGTCAACCTGGCGGCGAACTTTATGCTCGTGCCGACTTGGGGTGGCATGGGAGCGGCCTGGGCAACCGTGATTACTTTCGTCACATTCACCACGTTCGGTTTGTTCCTGTACCAACGTGGCGAACGGTATCCGTACCGGTTTATCGAGAGCTTCGGCGTGATCGTGGGAATGGCTGCAACGTATGGAGTTTGTCGTTGGACAACCAGCGGCACGGATTGGCAATCTGTCGCGGTTGGGGCCGCGGTCTGGTTTGCCTGGGCGGTTGTGCTATTCGCTAAACCGGCGTGGACATACTGGCGAGGAACGCAACGCTCACTGAAAACATCAGGACTCGGTTCGTCGGTGTCCGCCACATCCTAGATCGCGTTACGGACTTCTCTCTCAGTCGCAGACGGGAAAACGCTTTTCATATTTCCGTCTTCAACAAACGACAACCACGATGATCAAAAGTCCGTGGCTCGACTTGTCGAGTCAGTAAGTTCTGCCAGTGCGCGGGTTTTCTCGCGAAAGAGACAAACAATTGAACAACTTTTCGCAGCCCACACCGTTCGAACAAAACGTGGGACAGCCTCTCCGACCAGCATCGTTAAGCGATTCCAACCCCAGCCTTGGTTTGATTGACCCGCGACTCATCTCGGTACCGGAGATCAAAGCCGGTGTCGCTCGACCGATGTTCGTTCTCAATTCGACGCTTATGGGGGGCGGGATGCATGCGGTGCTGACTTTATTGCGGGAACTCGTTCATCGACGATATTTTCCGACGATTGTTCATCCGGGAACTGGGAATGTCTTAGACGCGTTTCGTCAGTTTCCCGTTGAAAACCGTGTAATGGAGTATGAACAACCAAGTTGGCGAGAGCCTGTGCGGACAACACGTTCTATCCTCCGGTGGATGCGTTTGATTCGACGGACTCGAACGAACTTAATCTACGTGTCCGAACCTTTGACCGCCCGCATCGTGGTCATCGCTGCTCGAATGTGTCGTGTTCCTACGGTGCTCCATGTGCACTGCGATGTGGAACCTGCGTTTGCCCGCTGGATGTACCGTTGGATGCCCTCGCCGGACTTATTCATTTTCAATAGCCAAGCGCTTCGTCAGGATACTTGGCCGAACTTTCAGGCATGTTCTCCCCATTCTCAAGCCGTTGTGATTCGGAATGGAATCGATTTGCAGCGATTCCGACCCAGTTCGAATGTTCCATCGAACGCACGGACGTCGCAGCGTTTGCGTGTCGGAATCATCGCGAACTTGTTGCCGATCAAAGCCCACGACTGTTTTCTGAAGATGGCTGCCGAACTGGAACGTCGCGGGTTCCATGCAGAATATCGGATCATCGGGGATGATTCGCAGAATGCCACTTGGTCGACATCGATGAAGTCGCTGAGTACTGAACTGAAACTAGAGCATTGTGTGCAGTTTCGCGGTTATCGAGCGGACATTCCCGCAGAGATCAACGAACTCGACGCGGTTGTGTGTTGCTCGCACGCGGAGACATTCGGTTTGTGTGTTGCCGAAGCAATGGCGTGTGCCAAGCCGGTGGTGGCCACCAAAGTTGGAGGACTTCCAGAAGTGGTCGAGGATGGCGTGACCGGCTTACTCGTACCTCCGAACGATCCGTTTGCACTCGCCGACGCGGTCGCGAAACTTCTCCTCGATCACGAATGGCGGACCGAACTCGGACGTTGTGGTCGCGATCGGGCATTACGTCTGTTCGGCAGCGATTCCTACGCCGAACACATTCTCTCCGCCTGCGAAGAACTGCTGTAGTTGGGATTTAGGATTTCGGGGCGAGAAACTAGGATGTGACTTGTTTACGCTAAACCTTAAATCCTCATCCCTAACACTTACACATGTTCGGACTGCTCAATATCAATAAACCCGCCGGTTTGACGTCTCGGCAAGTCGTGAATCGTGTGCAGCGACTTGTACGTCCGGCGAAAGTGGGACACGCCGGCACACTCGATCCAATGGCGACCGGCGTGTTGATCGTGTGTATTGGACCGGCGACGAAACTGATTTCGTTCGTGCAACAGCAGACGAAAGTGTATCGCAGCGAATTCGTGTTCGGCCAAACGAGCAACACCGACGATAGCACCGGCTACGTGCTGAATGTGATCGACCACGAACCATTCACCCGTGAGCAACTCGACGCTGCACTTAGCCAATTCCGTGGCGAAATCTCACAAACTCCGCCACAGTTTTCGGCAGTGAAAGTCAACGGACAACGCGCGTACAAATTGGCCCGGCAGGGGCAGTCCGTCGAAATTCGCTCGAAGACGGTACGCATTGATCGTTTGGACGTCACGCGATTCGATGCCCCCAAACTGGAGCTCGAAATCGAATGCGGATCGGGCACGTACATTCGTTCGATCGCCCGTGACTTAGGTCGATTGCTCGAGTGCGGGGCCGTCATGAGCCGACTCGAACGCACACGGATCGGTGAGTGCTCCGTCGAAGACGCCTTGGATCTTGATGAACTCTCGCCGGAAACGATCACGAAGGCCTTGTTACCGCCGACGATGGCCACAAAAGAATTGCCGACGTTCACCGCCAAGGAATCGGATTGCGAGCGTTTGCGGAACGGCCAATGGTTGACGTTGGAGCCACACGCCGATTGGGAAGACACACTGATCGCGGTGCATTCCCCAGACGGGCAACTCGTGTGTTTGGCGAACTACCGTACCAGCGACCGCTCACTTGCCCCGAAACAAGTCTTCCCGGTAGCAGAACCGTAGAGTGCATCGCAACGCACCTTTGTCGAGCAGCGATCTGAAGTGGTGCGTCACGTACGATTTCGCATTTGTCAGCGATAACGAGTGCCACCGCAGGAAATTGCATCGATTTAGCGTCGTGGGTGGCATGCCCACGGTTTTACGTGG